>JAYGEF010000504.1:0-2173 GCA_046582535.1 Alphaproteobacteria bacterium | reverse complement strand
CATGCTCGACGGCTTCGCCGAACGCCTGCGCCGGCTTTATCTCGCCCTTGAACCGTACGAGCCGATTACTCTGGATGACCTACCCCGGTCACTGGTCGAACGGGAGGTCGCCATTGACGGGCGTGTGCGCATCAGGGTGTTCGCCCGCGACGACCTGACTGACAACGATGCCTTGCGGCGCTTTGTGGAAAACATTCGGGAGGTGGCGCCGACCGCCGTCGGTAACCCCATCGAGATTCTCGAATCCGGTGACGCGGTGGTCGGCGCCTTTCAGCAGGCTCTGTTGTCGGCGGTGATCGTCATCGTGGTCCTGTTGTTCGTGCTCATGCGCCGTTTCGCCGACGTGGCGTACGTCATGGCCCCCCTACTGCTTGCCGCCCTGCTGACAATCGCCGCCTCGGTGGTTTTGATCATCCCCTTCAATTTCGCCAATGTGATCGTGTTACCGCTGCTGTTAGGGGTTGGCGTCGACAGCGCCATCCATCTGGTCTACCGCTATCGCAACGACCCCGCTCAACGGCGCCATATGCTGCGCAGCAGCACTGCCCGCGGCGTCGTGCTCAGCGCCCTGACGACAATTTGCGGCTTCGGCAGTCTGGCGCTCTCCACCCATCGCGGTACAGCGACCATGGGCGAGCTACTGACCATTGGGGTCAGCCTGACCCTGGTGTGTACCCTGCTGGTCTTGCCTGCGCTACTCCACCAGGGCACAACCGCCGCTAAGAACTGACGAATTTGCCGTATTGGGGCTTCACTTCCGGCGCGGCTGCTACAGATAACCGGATAGCAGGTTGACAGTAACCGCGCGCTGTATTGTATAGGGCCGCATTGCACATCGTTCGAGGGAGTCGCATGAAAGTCGTATTGGCGAAGCCGCGTGGGTTCTGCGCCGGAGTGGAGCGTGCTATCGCCATCGTTGAGCGTGCCCTTGAGATTTATGGGCCGCCGGTCTACGTGCGCCACGAAATCGTCCATAACAAGCACGTGGTCGAAAGCCTGCGGGAGAAAGGCGCTCATTTTGTCGATGATCTCGATGAAATACCGACCGGCGCCATCACCGTCTTCAGCGCCCATGGGGTTTCCCAGGAGGTCGAGGACGCGGCCAGAGCGCGGGATCTGCCGGTTATCGACGCCACCTGCCCGCTGGTCGCCAAGGTCCATAAGGAAGGCCAGAAATACGAGCGCGGCGGCCGCGAGGTCATTCTCATCGGCCACGAAGGTCACCCGGAGGTCGAAGGTACCCTGGGCCGAATCAATGGCCGGGTTCACCTGGTCTCCACGGTCGAGGACGTGATTCGACTTGAGGTCGTTGATCCGGCGATGATTTCCTATGTCACCCAGACCACGCTCAGCGTCGATGATACGCGGGACGTTATCGAGGCCCTGAAGGAGCGTTTCCCCGAAATCCTCGGCCCCGACGTGCGCGATATCTGCTACGCCACGCAAAATCGTCAGCAGGCGATCCGCGATCTGGCCGGCGAGGTTGATCTGATTTTGGTCATCGGTTCCCAGAACAGCTCCAACTCGAACCGCCTGAGCGAGATCGGTACGGAGAACAATGTTCCCACCTATCTGATCGATGACGCCAGCAGTATCGACACCGCCTGGTTCGACGGTGTCGAGACCGTGGGCATCACCGCCGGCGCCTCGGCCCCCGAGGTTCTGGTTCAGGAAATGGTCGATCGTCTGCGCGAAATGGCGACGGTGGAAATCGAGCATCTTGACGGTGTCGAGGAACGAGTTCACTTCAAGATGCCGGCCGAGCTGGCGCAAACCTAATCTACCCCTATAAGGAATATTGATCGTGGGAATTCCCTTCATTCAGCAGGCACGCGTCGGCGCCTATATCGCCAAGCAGCGCATCACGGGCGTTAAGCGATATCCGTTGGTGCTCATGCTTGAGCCTCTGTTTCGCTGTAACCTGGAGTGCGCGGGCTGTGGCAAGATTCAGTTCCCCACGCCGATCCTCAACAGCCGCCTCAGTGCCGAGGAATGCCTCGCGGCGGTCGATGAATGCGGCGCGCCCATCGTTTCCATTCCCGGTGGCGAGCCGCTCATTCACAAGGAAATCGGCGCTATCGTCTCGGGCATTATCGCGCGCAAGAAGTTCGTCTATCTCTGCAGCAATGCCCTGTTGCTCGAAAAGAAGATGGATTTGTTCAAGCCCAGCCCC
>JAYGEF010000493.1:0-4282 GCA_046582535.1 Alphaproteobacteria bacterium | reverse complement strand
CGATGTCAATGGTGACGGCTTTGACGACCTTATCGTTGGCGCACCAGGTGTGGATGCCAACGGAACCGACGCCGGCGCCAGCTACATAATCTTCGGCGGACAATCGCTCGGCGGCACCGTATCACTGGGTGATATCGGCGGCGCGGTTCTCGGTCTGAGAATTGACGGCGAGACCCAGGGAGACGGGTTCGGGAACGCGGTCTCCGCCGCCGGCGATATGAATGCAGACGGTATCGACGATGTGGTCATTGGCGCCTCATGGAACGATGCCGGCGGCATCAATTCAGGCGCGGCCTACGTGGTATTCGGCGACACGGGGCTCGGCGGCGTGGTATCGGCCAGCGATCTTGCGGATGGCACGCAAGGTTTCCGTCTCACCGGCGAATACGCCGGAAACCGTGTTGGTTTTTCGGTCTCCGGGGCAGGCGACGTCGATGGCGACGGATTCGATAATGTCATCGTCGGCGCCTATACCAATGGCGACGCGTTACCCGGCGGCGGCGCCTATGTAGTCTTCGGCGGCAATTTCACCGGCGCCATAACCAATGAAGGCACGGCCGGCGACGACAATCTGGTTGGCGGTGCTGGCGCCGACGCCCTACGTGGCGGCCTCGGCAATGATGTGTTGTCCGGTGCCGGTGGCGATGACCGGTTGATCAGTGGCGCCGGTGACGACGTGTTCGTCTTCGCCGACGGCGAAGGCGCCGACACCATCGTCGATTTTGGCGATGGCGACGTCATCGACGTGACCGGCGTCTCGGGCCTGGCAAGCTTCGCTGATATCGCGGCCGCCACTAGCCAAGTTGACGACGACGCGGTGATCGACTTCGGCGGCGGCGATTCGATCACTCTTATCGGGGTCAACGCAGGTGCCCTGGAAGCCGACGATTTCCTCGCCTAGCGCGTCTCGAAAGCCCGCACGGCAAGCACCAAGGTGCTATGTTCGCGTATAATCAAGCGCAGTTTGAAGGAACATCAGAGGAATGTCGGATAAACCGATAAAGCCCGTCAAATGACCACCATCCTGGTCACCGGCGGCGCCGGTTATGTGGGCAGTCATGCGTGCAAGGCGTTGGTCGCTGCCGGCTATACGCCCGTGGTCTACGACAACCTCGTCAAGGGTCATCGTTGGGCCGTTAAGTGGGGTCCTTTGGCGGAAGGCGACCTGCTCGACCGCGCGCGTCTCGATGAGGTTCTTCGCGAACACAAGCCGGCGGCGGTCATGCATTTCGCGGCTTATTCGGATGTCGGCGAGTCGGTCGGCGATCCGGGCACGTACTATCGCAACAACATACTCGGCTCCCTGACCCTGCTTGAGGCCATGAGAGACCATGGTATCGGCCATATGGTGTTTTCCAGCACCTGTGCGGTCTACGGCGAGCCTCAATCGACGCCAGTCTCCGAGCGCCAGCCGTTGAACCCGATCAATCCCTACGGCGTCACCAAGCTCGCGGTCGAGCGCATGTTGGGCGACTTTGGCAAGGCCCACGGACTGTGCTCCGTGGCGTTGCGCTACTTCAACGCCGCCGGCGCCGACCCCGATGGCAAAATCGGCGAAGTCCACGAACCGGAGACCCACCTGATTCCCCTGGTTCTCGATGTCGCCCTGGGCCGCCGCCCGCGCATATCGGTCTTCGGCGACGACTACGAGACCCCGGACGGCACCTGCGTTCGCGACTACATCCACGTCGCCGATCTGGCCGAGGCCCATATTCTGGCGCTCAAGACGGTTTTGTCCCAAGGGTCCCTGCCCTCGGTCAATCTCGCCACCGGGCAAGGGGCGTCGGTAATGGAAGTGATCGAGACCGCCCGCCGGGTCACCGGCCACCCTATTGACGTCGACGTGGCGCCGCGCCGGCCCGGCGATCCGCCGGTGCTTGTGGCCAACGCCGAATTGGCCAACACTGTACTCGGCTGGACCGCCAGCCGCCCGACCCTTGAATGTCAGATCCGGGATGCCTGGCGCTGGCACTCGCGAGGTCCGCACGGTGAATAGAGATGGAGCAGCCATGACTGACGACGATCTATTAGGCGGCAATTTCGAGGAACATCATCAGGTTGCCCAAGCGACACCGGCAGCGGTGCGCGAGCCGTTCGAGCGACTGGTGGCGCTGTCCGTGGATGCCGTCCGGGGCGGCCACAAGCTGCTGTTTTTCGGCAATGGCGGCAGCGCCGCCGATGCCCAGCATCTGGCCACCGAATTGACCGTGCGTTTTATCAATGACCGCGCACCAATTCCTGCCTTGGCCCTGACCACCGACAGCTCGACATTAACCGCCATCGGTAACGACATGGGCTTCGACGCCCTGTTCGCCCGCCAGATCGAGGCCTTGGGCCTTGCCGGCGACGTGGCCATCGGCTTTTCCACCTCGGGCCGCAGCCCCAACATCATCAAAGGCCTTGAGATGGCCCGCAGCCGCGGCCTCACCGCCACGGCTTTCACCGGCGCCGGTGGCGGCGACCTGGTCGGCATCGCCGATCCTCTGCTCATGGTGCCTTCGAGCACCACGGCGCGGATTCAGGAAATGCACATCACTTTGGGCCATGCTCTCTGCGCTGGCCTCGAGCGCGGCCTCGGCATGGTATAATCAACGCCCCGGGCAGGCCGGCGGACAGATGACAAAGGGCCCCCATGGCATGTTTTCTTCGACTCAGAAATGCCTGGCACCGCGTCTTGGTTCTTGCCGCCGCCACGGCCATGTTCGCGACAGTCGCCGCGGCCCAAGCGGCGGCGCCCTGGGCGCCGCCGCAGCCGAGCGGCCTCGACGACGTTCTCTCCCTATTGCAACAATCGTTGGCGACGGTCGGTGATGAGATAAACGCCGGCGGTCAGTCACCGAATCACCTTGAGAATTCAGCCGCCGCGGGCGATGCCGATGCGCAGTTCCGTCTCGCCGTGCATTACCGGCTCGGCCTCGGCGTGGACCGCGACCCGGCAATGGCGATTGCCTGGTACCGCAAGGCGTCGGAGAAACGCCTGGTCACCGCCCAACTCCACCTGGGCGCCATGCTGATCAATGGCGAGGGGGGCGATCTCGCCCCTGCCGAGGCCCTGTCATGGTGGCTGGTGGCGGCCAGGGGCGGCAATCCACTGGCGGTCGCTGGCGCCCGGTTTCTTGGCGCACAACTCAGCTTTCTCGAACAGACCGATGCCCGCAAAATGGCCGAGCGCATGATCGGCGTCTGGACCTCATTCGAGCATTGGGCTGCGGCCGATAGCGGCGGTGCTCTTGATATCGATTTGGTTGCCGCCGCTGACGCCGGCAATCTGGCTGCCATCAAGCGACTAATCGATAGCGGCGTCAGCCCCGACGCCATCAACCAGCACGGCCGACCGGCCCTGTTGGCAGCGGCCATCGGCGGCCATGACGGCATCGCCGAAGCCTTGCTGCGGCGCGGCGCCAATGCCAATGCCATTGACGGCAGCGGCAAGGCCTTGCTCATGGGCGCCGCGGATGCGGGCAGCGAAGCGGTAACCAAACTATTGCTCCGCCATGGCGCCATGGTGAATGCGGTTGACCGACATGGCCGGGCGGCGCTGAGCACGGCGGCCTGGCGGGGCTACGGCGCCGTTGTCGATGCCCTTCTGGCCGTCGGCGCCGACCCCAACCTGCGACCTACCGACGGGGCGTCCGCGTTGATGGGCGCCGCGGTCAATGGCTACGCCGCCGTCGCCGGCCGGTTGCTCGCCAACGGTGTGGCGATCAACGACGCCGACAAGGACGGCTTCACGGCGCTGATCAGGGCCGCCTGGAACGGCCACGGCGAGAACGGCGCCCGCATCGACGCTGAAAGCAAGAATGGCAAACCGCCCTACGCCTTGCGCACAGCAACGGCTATCCTGATATCGTCAAAATGCTGCGCGAGGCCGGTGCGATGCGGTAATCAGTACGCCTGATCCGAGCGAAAGCCGACGAACAGGGTCAGCAATATGATCCGCAGGTCGAACAGCAGAGACCAGTTGTCCACGTAATAGAGATCGTGCTGAACCCGCGCCTCCATCTTCTCGATTGTGTCGGTTTCACCGCGCAGGCCGTTGACCTGGGCCCAACCGGTGATGCCCGGCTTGACCTTGTGGCGGGCCAGATAGTCATCAATCAGGCCGGCATACTGTTCGTTGTGGGCGACTGCGTGGGGACGCGGCCCGACGATCGACATGTCACCCTTGATGACATTAAGGAACTGGGGCAGTTCGTCGAGACTGTGGCGGCGCAGAAAGGCGCCCAGGCGGGTCACCCGAGGGTCGCCACGGGTCGCCTGGGGCACAGTCCCGTCACGGTCC
>JAYGEF010000479.1:0-16858 GCA_046582535.1 Alphaproteobacteria bacterium | reverse complement strand
GGGCGACCAAGGTACAGACCGGCGTCAGGACTGGTTTGCGGTCCGCGACCACGGTGCGGATCAACTGATCGCGCCGGGACAGCAGTTCGAGAAACGTCTCCGACGGCGCCTGTGACGACTGATGAGCGAAAAGGATGCCTTCGCGATAGAACGAGGCAAACACGGTTTGCCACCGCGGTTCTTCTTCCGGGGCGGCCAGGTTGAGATGACTCTCGCAGACCATGCCGGTCCGGACAGGCGCCGTATCGTCATACAGATCCTCGAGGGCCGCGAGGTCGTCAGCGGCGACGTCGGAACCCAGAACAGCGAGAGATTGCCGAGGCAACCGTACCTTGGCCACGGCAACCAGGAAACCGAGCAGCCCGGCGCGATCAGCCCAGGGTCGCGCGGCGGCCGAATTGAGCATCAGCTTGAACAGGCTGCGAGCACTGATTTCAGACGGCAGCTCGCCGGCGATACCGAACAGATCTCGCGTCGCCGCCGGGTTGGACCACTCAACCAGGAAATTGTAGTTGACCATATAGGCCGGCTGATCGAGGCCTTCGAGGGTCAGCCTGATCCCGCCATCGGATACCGCGGTGGCTTGCACGTCGGCAGCGAGCGCCGGCGCCTCGGCGGCGACGTTGCCGCCGACCAATCGGGCAATGATCTGATCCATGGTCAGACCCTGTTTCTTGAGGTCCTGGATTTCGGCCACCCGGTCCACCGCTTCATCGGGAAAATAGCCCAGCTGACGGGCCCGTTCACCGGCGCCCTCGGGTTTTTTAACCTCCGGTCGCGGCAACAGGCCCCAGGCCACGTAGTTGTTCATGGTGGCCCGGGAAATCCCGGTGATTTCAATCAGTTGCTTACTTGTTAGCATTGTCTAATTGGACTGTCTTATTTAGTTGCATTGTCCATTTAGACTATATAGCAGTTCTGTCAATCGACCTTGTACTGTCTAACTAACGTCTCGCGCAGGTTAGACTGTTCAGTCCCCGCGACGCTGCCGCTGGCTGGAATCTTCCTTGGCCGCCTCCCCCAGTAACCAGTGTCGAAAGGCTTCGATCTTGGGCCGCTCGGCGCTGGCTTGCGGACAAACCAGGAAGAATGCGTCCTCATACTCATAGGTGAAGGTAAACGGCGTCACGAGAAAGCTGTCGTCGATATCGTCCTGAACGAAGGCATGAGGCATGACTGCCACCCCGAGACCGGAATAGGCAGCGGCGATAGCCATGGAGGCGTTGTCAAAATATTGCCCCTCCTCGGCGTCTATTCCTTCGACGCCGGCGGCGGCCAGCCATTGCGGCCAGTCTTCGCCATCGGGCTCGACATGAATCAGAGTGAGGCCGGCCAGATCCGCCGGTTGTTTGAGCGGCGCCCGCCCCTTGAGCAATTGCGGACTGCACACCGGCACCAGGTCGTAGGCGAACAATCGATCCGCCCTCAGACCGTGATGTTCGTTGTCCGAGACGATACGAATGCCGAGATCGACATCCTCGCGGGTCAGTTCGACCACCCGCTCGGTGGTAATCAGGTGGACCTCGATGTCCGTATAGCTGTCGTGGAAACCACGCAGCCTGGGAATTAGCCACTGCATGGCAAAGCTCGGCAACAGGGTCACGGTCAGCACATCCAGCCCGGACGTTTTGAAGACCCTGTCGGTTCCGTCGATTAACTGCTCAAAGGCGCGCTGTACATAAGGCAGATAGTCCTCCCCCGCCTCGGTCAGGGCCACGGCCCGGCCGTCACGGCGGAACAGGGGTCGGCCCAGGCGCTCCTCCAGGGCCCGAATGCGATGGCTTACGGCGCCCTGGGTGACGTTGAGTTCATCGGCCGCCTTGGTGAAGCTCAGATGGCGGGCGGCGACTTCGAAAGCATGGAGGGAGTT
Source organism: Alphaproteobacteria bacterium (assembly GCA_046582535.1). GTDB lineage: Bacteria > Pseudomonadota > Alphaproteobacteria > JAAXGF01 > JAAXGF01 > JAYZAP01. Next base: position 14,988 of record JAYGEF010000479.1, on the reverse strand, counting down.
GAGCGGCGGCAGGCGTGAGGCCATGATTGATCTACATATAAATGAATTTTTCTCATGTTTCTTATGAGAACATATCCTTTGTGCCGGGGGCTTGGAATAGCTATTTGTGCTTCACCGAAAACAACTTAAGGCGCGCCCTTACAAGGCGTTTGAACAGGAGTAAGAACCATGTGGATGAATACAATTGCCAATACCTTGCCGCGTCCCTTCGACACAACGTCGCCCCGCGGTGGCACGGCCAGCGCTACTTTCGAACGCAGCCGGCCTCACAGCGATAAGCGCGACACCGGCGTGGTCGTCGATGTGTTCGTCACCGCCATCGAGCGGATGCTCGGATAAATAATTCGCCGGACACACGGCAAACAAAAGAAAACGGCGCGGGACCGCAAGGCCCCGCGCCGTATGATTCGGGGCTATCGCCGGACTTAGATATCGGCGTAGATGTGGCCTTCCGACTTGGCGCCGGGATGGGTCACCGCGCCCTTGACCGCCGGGCCGACGGTCTGCGCGTAGCGCCACAGGGCGCCGGAGCCGAATTCGTTCTCCCGGGGCTTCCAGGTCTCGCGGCGCTTGGCCAGCACGTCTTCCGGAACATCCAGGTCGAGAATGCCGGCAACGGCGTCGATGACCACGATGTCGCCGTCCTCCATGAGGCCGATGGGACCACCGGCCGCCGCCTCGGGGCCGATATGGCCGACGCAGAGCCCCCGGGTGCCGCCGGAGAACCGCCCGTCGGTGATCAGGGCGACACCTTCGAGGCCCATCCCAGCGATGACAGCCGTTGTCGACAGCATCTCGCGCATGCCGGGGCCGCCGACGGGGCCTTCATAGCGGATAACCACGCAGTCACCAGTCTTGATGTCGCCGGCAACCACGGCGGCGAAGGCGTCCTCCTCGCGGTCGAAACAACGGGCCGGGCCGCGGAAGCGCTGGGCTTCCTCGGGCATATGGGCGATCTTCACAATGGCGCCCTCGGTCGCCAGGCTGCCCTTGAGGCCGACAACGCCGCCAGTCGGGGTGATCGGGTCGGCAACCCGGTAGACCACGTCCTGATCCACGGGGAAAATCACCGCCTCGTGGTTTTCGGCGAGAGTTTTACCGCTGACGGTCATGCAGTCGCCGTTAAGGTAACCGCCGTCGAGCAGTTCCTTGATAATTATCTGGACGCCGCCGACCTCGAACAGGTCCTTGGCCACGTAATCGCCATTGGGCTTGAGGTTGGCGATCAGCGGCGTGCGCTTGAACACTTCGGCGACATCGTGAAGATCGAAGTCGATGCCGCATTCGTTGGCGATGGCCGGCAAATGCAGCGCCGCGTTGGTCGAACCACCGGTCGCCGCCACCACGGTGGCCGCGTTCTTGATGGATTCGAGCGTGACGATATCGCGCGGCCGGATGTTCTTCTCCAGCAGATTGAGCGCGGCGGCGCCCGAGCGTTCGCCGTATTGGTCGCGGGATTCGTAGACCGCCGGGGCGCCGGCGGAACCGGGCAAGGCCAGTCCGATGGCTTCCGAGACGCAGGCCATGGTATTGGCCGTGAACTGGCCGCCGCAGGAACCGCCCGACGGGCACGCCGCCTGCTCCAGGGTAAGCAGGTCGGCGTCGGTCATGGTGCCGCCGATGTGCCGGCCGACGCCCTCGAAGACATCGACGATGGTGACGTCCTTGCCATTGAAGCGGCCGGGCATGATGGTGCCGCCATACATGAACACTGCCGGCACGTTGAGACGCACCATGACCATCATCATGCCGGGCAGCGACTTGTCGCAGCCCGCGAGGCCGACCAGGGCGTCGTAGCAGTGACCGCGCATGGTCAGTTCCACGGAGTCAGCGATGATCTCGCGGCTGACCAGGGACGACTTCATGCCCGCATGGCCCATGGCGATGCCGTCGGTGACAGTGATGGTGGTGAACTCGCGCGGCGTGCCGCCGGCGGCGGCAACCCCGCGTTTTACCGCCTGGGCCTGGCGCGCCAGGGTGATGTTGCACGGCGCCGCCTCGTTCCAGGTCGTCGCCACGCCAACCAGGGGCTGGTAGATCTCTTCCTCGGTGACGCCCATGGCGTAGAGGAAGGCGCGGTGGGGCGCCCGCTCGGGGCCCACGGCGGTGTGGCGGCTGGGTAATTTCGACTTGTCGAACCTGCGGTCGTGAGACATGAGTGAACTTCCTTTAATCAGATCATCTTGGCCAAGTTGACCGGACAATACCGGGGCGCCGGTTTGGTCTCCACCGCTTTTTGAGCCGCTCCGAGTACTAAACTACGAACCCAAGCAGTGCATCGGACATCAAACGCGATTGTAGCCGGCTAGAAAATGCAGTGCTTGGCGAAGTCCGTGGCCTCGTTGGTCGACCAATCACCCTTGTTCTTTTCCTTCATGTCCTCGCACCACTCGGGGCTGCCGACCTCGGGCGAGCAGGCCGTCAGGGCCAATGAGAACAGCGTGATGGCGGCAACGGTCATCAGGGTTTTGAGTGTTATGGGCATAACAGTGGAGTCTCCGAACAACAGCGTGGGGTTCTAATTAATCAGCTGGCGCAGGCGCGCGATATGCTCCGGCGAGGTCCCGCAGCAACCACCGACAATGCGGGCGCCGGCGTCGAGCCAGTCGGACACGTGGCGGGCGTAATGGGCTGGTTGAAGGTCGCCCCGAAGGGGGATCAAGCCATCTTCGTCGTCCTTGCCATCCAGTGTCCATTCCTGCGGCACCGGAACAAACGTATTGGCATAACCGCCGGCCGGGCGGCCCAGGGCCACCAGATCGGCCATAGCGGCGGTGATGCTCTCCGGCGCGCAGCAGTTGACCAAGAAGCCGGACACTGGAAGATGCGAAATCGCCTTGGCCGCCTCGGCGATGGTCTCGTTGCTGCGCAACCGTCCCGAGGCGTCCTCGTGGAGTGTCCAGCTAACCCATACCGGGCGTCCGGTCGAGGCAGCGGCCGTCGCGGCGGCCAGGCCTTCTGCGGCGCTCGACATGGTTTCGCAGATGAACAGATCAACATGGGGCATCATGATCTCGGCCTGCTCGCGGTAGAGCGGCTCGATGTCATCGTACGAGCCGACCAGGTCGGGCCGATAGCTACCGCGCAAGGGCGGCAGCGAGCCGGCGATGAGGACCCGGCGTCCGCTGGCCGCGCGGGCCTCCTGGGCCAGTTTGCAGGCCTGAATGTTGAGTTCGGCGAAACGGTCCTCGATGCCTTCCCGGGCGAGCTCGGCGCGAATAATTCCGTAGGTATTGGTGATGATGACATCGGCCCCGGCGGTGATGTAATCCTCATGGATATGGCTCACCGTGTGGGGCGCCGAGAGCAAGGCGTTGGCCGACCAGATGGTGTCGGGAATTTCGACGCCGCGATGGTGCAGCTCGCGCCCCATGCCGCCGTCGAGCAAGACCCTGCGGGGCGGCAGGTCAACGCTGGGAATATCGGTCATGGGCGGAACTCCTGAAACACAAAACGGGCAAGGCGAATTTAGCGCCGGAAACCGCGCCCGGCCACCATCAACTCAACCCAACTCAAGCAATCTCTTTGGGCCGTATTTCCTTGTCCAGCGCCACACCCAGGCGACGGACTATTTCCGGCAGCGCCTGGACATCCGCCGAGGCGGTGCGGAAGTTGGTGATGCAGGCGCGCAACAGAAAGCGGCCATGGACCACGGCCTGGGAAATGTAGGCCTGGCCGCTCTGCTGAATCTTGATGACCAGATCATTGTTGAGGCGGTCGAGGTATTCATCGATGGCGCCGCCGCCGTCCGGCGCGAGGTCGGCGGGAACAAAGCGGAAGGTGGCGATGCTGAGGTTCTGGGTGTGGGCTTCGATTTCCGGCTCGTCCGCCATGGCCTGATGCATCTCGCGGGACTGGCGGATGTTGCGGCTGAGAATCTCGGTATAGCCCCGCCGTCCAAGTTGGCTGAGCACCAACCATACCTTGAGGGCGCGGAACTGGCGTGAGTTCTGCGGCCCGTATTCATGGTAGTTGATGGTTTCTTCGTTGCTGTGCGACGTGAAATTGTAATACGGCGGGCGATAGCTGAAGGTGCTGAACTGGGCCTTGCGGTCGCGCACCAGGGCGATACCGGCCTCGAGCGGCGCAAACATCCACTTATGGGCATCGACCGCCAGGGAATCCGCCAAGCGCAGGCCCTGAATATCGTCCGGCGTCTCGTCGCTGGCGGCGGACAGGCCGCCATAGGCGCCGTCCACGTGGAACCACATACCCTCGGCGGCGGCGATTTCAGCCAGGCGCGGCAACGGGTCGACGGCGCCGGTGCTGACCGAGCCGGCACTGCCGATAACAATGAACGGGATATGGCCGTCGGCGCGATCTTCGGCAATGCGCGCCTCAAGCACCGCCAGGTCCATGCGCTGGTGGGCGTCCGTGGAAATCCAACGGATGGCGTCGGTGCCGATACCCGACATATCGGCCGCCTTCTGCACCCAGGTGTGGGTCTCCACCGAGGTGTAGGCGCAGAGCTGCTTGCCGCCGGCCACGCCATCGACCCGCACGTCCCAGCCATGGCGCTCGGCCAGGGTGCGGCGCGCAGTCATGAAGCCGACGAAATTGGCCATGTTTCCGCCACTGGTCAGCAGGCCGCCGCAATCGGTGGGATAGCCCAACAGTTCGGCGACCCAGCGGATAACCTGGGCTTCAATCTCGGCGGCGATGGGCGCCGATCCCCAGGCCGGTACATTGTGATTGATGGACGCGGCGAGAAAGTCGCCAAGCATGCCGATGGGCGCCGGGCTGCCAATGACATAGCCCCACGACCGGGGATGGCCGTTGAGCCTCCACTTCTCGAACATCATGTCCGTGGCGCGGTCGAGCAGAACGCCGGCGTCACTGCCCTCCTCCGGCAGCCCTCCGCCACCGAGCAACGCGCGCACCGACTCCGGCGTCCAAGACGCGCCCGCCGGGCGATCCGGTATCTCGCCAAGAAAGTCGGCAATGCGGTCGACCAGCTTATGGCCAAGGGCGCGAAATTCCTCTGGCGACATATCAATGGCGCGGTCGCTCGGCGTATCCATGGTTTGGCCTTTTCCGGGGTTATCCCGCCAGTTGCTCCAACGCGGCGGTGACCCGGGCACGGGTTTTCATGGCGGTGTTGCGGCGCTCGTGTTGTTCCTCGATGACGTGTTCCGGGGCCCGCGAAGTGAACTTCTCGTTGCCCAGCTTGGCGTCAATCTTGGCGACCTCGCCGTCCAGCTTGGCGACCTGCTTGGACAGGCGTTCGGCCTCCTGGCTGACATCGATAACGTCAGCCAACGGCAGAATATACGTCGCCTCGCCGACGACGATGCGCGCCGAACCCTTGGGCGCAGGCCCATGGAGGGGCGCCACGTCGGCGATACGGGCCAGGGTGGCGAGACGCTCGCCATGGGCGGCAAGCCGTTCGACGGTCGTGGCGCCGGCATCCTGATGAAGCAGCGACAACGTGGCCGACGGCGGAACATTGAGCTCGGAGCGGGCCGAGCGCAGGGCCGAAATCAAACTCACCAGCCAGCCGATCTCGGCATCCGCCTCGTCATCAACCGCGGACTCCAGGTAGTTGGGCCAGGCGGTGACGATCAGCGGCGTCGTGGGCATGGGCTCGAGTTTGGACCACAATTCCTCGGTGACGAAGGGCGCAATGGGATGGAGCAGCATGAGAATCTGATCCAGCACCCAGGCCGCGGTCGCCCGCACCTCATCCTTGGCCGCACCGTCCGGGCCCATGAGCGCCGGCTTGGAAAACTCCAGATACCAGTCGCAGAAGGTTCCCCAGACGAATTGGTAGATGGCATTGGCCGCGTCGTTGAAGCGGTAACCTTCAAGCGCCGCATCGACGGCCTGACCGGTCTTGGCGGTCTCGCCGACGATCCAGCGGTTGAGGGTCTCGGTGCAATCGTAGGGCTTGAAATCCTCGACCCGATGGCAACCGTTCATGTCGCAGAACCGGGCGGCGTTCCATAGTTTGGTAATGAAGTTGCGATAGCCCTCGACACGGCTTTCCGACAGCTTGATATCGAGGCCCTGGGCGGCCATGGCGGTCAGGGTAAAACGCAAGGTGTCGCTGCCGAATTTGTCGATGAGTTCCAGGGGGTCGATAACGTTGCCCTTGCTCTTGGACATCTTCTGGCCCTTCTCATCGCGGACCAGAGCATGGATGTAGACCGTTTGGAACGGCACCTCACCCATGAAATGCAAGCCCATCATCATCATCCGGGCGACCCAGAAGAAGATGATGTCGAACCCGGTAATCAGCACGTCGGTGGGATAGTAACGCTCAAGCTCCGGGGTCTGCTCGGGCCAGCCCAGGGTCGAGAACGGCCACAGGCCCGAGGAAAACCAGGTATCCAGCACGTCGGTCTCGCGTTCCAGTTCGACCGCCTTGCCGTAGTGCTCAGTGGCGGCGGCGAGCGCCTCTTCCTCGGTCAGCTCAACGAAAATATGGCCGTCGGGGCCGAACCACGCGGGAATTTGGTGACCCCACCACAGCTGCCGTGAAATACACCAGGGCTGGATGTTGCGCATCCACTCGAAATAGGTGTTCTCCCACTGCTTGGGCACGAACTTGGTCCTGCCCTGCTCGACCGCCTCGATGGCCGGCTTGGCCAGGGTCGCCGCGTCGGCGTACCATTGATCGGTGAGCCAGGGCTCGACGGCGACCCCCGAGCGGTCGCCGTAAGGCACCGTATGAAGCTTATCCTCGATCTTCTCGAGCAGGCCCCAGCCCTCCATCTCGGCGACGATGGCGTCGCGGGCATCAAAACGGTCGAGACCCTGGAAGCGTTCGGGCGCTGCATCGTTGATAGCGCCGTCACCATCGAGAATATTGATCATCTCCAGATCGTGGCGCCGGCCAACTTCGAAATCGTTGAAATCGTGGGCCGGGGTCATCTTCACCGCGCCCGAGCCCTGTTCCGGGTCGGCATAGTCGTCGGCGACAATGATTAGGCGCCGTTTGGTAGACGGTTGAATGCAGTATTTTCCAACCAGATCCGTATAGCGTTCGTCTTCGGGATGAACCGCCACCCCGGTATCGCCAAGCATGGTTTCCGGCCGCGTCGTGGCAACGGTTATGTATTTATTATCAAAGCCTTCAACCGGGTATTTAAAGTACCATAGATGACCGTTTACCTCGCGCTGCTCGACCTCGAGATCGGAGATCGCCGTGTGCAGTTTACAGTCCCAGTTGACCAGCCGCTTATCGCGGTAAATCAGCCCCTGCTTGTAGAGGTCGACGAACACCTTGCGCACCGCCGACGACAGACCGTCGTCCATGGTGAAGCGCTCGCGCGACCAGTCAGCCGAGGCGCCGAGGCGGCGCAGCTGATTGGTGATGGTGCCGCCGGATTTCTCTTTCCAGGCCCACACCCGGTCGATGAAGCCCTCGCGGCCGAGATCGTGGCGGGTTTTGCCCTCTTCGGCAAGTTGGCGCTCGACCACCATCTGCGTGGCAATGCCGGCATGGTCCGTGCCGGGCTGCCACAGGGCGTCACTGCCCCGCATGCGCTGCCAGCGGATTAGTATGTCCTGCATGGTGTTGTTGAGAGCGTGGCCCATATGCAGGCTGCCAGTGACGTTGGGCGGCGGAATGACGATGGTGTAGGGATCGGCATTGGCCCGCAGGCCGCCACAAGCGAAGGCTCCGGCCTTTTCCCAGGCGTCGTAGTGCCGCGATTCCGTCTCGTCGTGCCGGTAGGTCTTGTCCAGCATCGTCCTTCAGTCTTTCATAAAAGCGTTATGGGTCGAGGTTTCGCCTGTCGAACAGGGCCTTGACCACCCTATTCAGGTTCTGCCTGACGCACCAATCTGCGGATTTCCTTCTGGACGATGCGCTCCACCGTGGCCGGCAAGTTTTCATCGAGCCATTCGCACAGCATGGGGCGGATCATCTCAACCACCAGATCTTCAACGGTATGCCCGGAACCCTTGAACGACAGGCCGGCGCTGGCCAGGATTTCAGGTTCGGCAGCGTCAGCCAGTTTCGCCATGGCGTCGATCGAGGCAACGGACACGGCTTCTGAAATCAGCGCCCTATCATCCTCGGTCACGTCCGGCTCGGGTTCCGGCTCTGGTTCGGGTTCCGGCTCAGGTTCGGGCTCTGCTTCGGGTTCCGGCTCAGGTTCGGGCTCCGCTTCGGGTTCCGGCTCTGGCTCGGGTTCCGGCTCAGGTTCGGTAGCCGCGTCCTCGGTCAAATCGACAGTCGAACCATCTTCTTGAACCATTTGGGTCAGCTCCAAAACATCTTCGGATTCGCCGGCGTCATCGTCACCTTTGGCCGCCTCTTCCTCCGACGCGTCCGCGGGCGTATCGTCGCCGGCATCAGCAGCCTCGGTGGGTTCGCCCTCCGCATCCTCACCTTCCGTCGCCTCATCTTCGGAAATAATCCGGCGAATGGAGGCGAGAATCTCCTCCATGGAAGGATCTTGTTGTGCGTCCTTATCGCTCATGTCACAGGTCCGTCACTCGTTCCGCGGAAGGCCGTGCCCAATACAATCGGGCGCGAGGGCCAGTACAGTTAGTAAGACACACCGTAAACAATTGCTAGTTAGTCTTAATATTTGCCTAATTGTCGCCACCGACGCCCCAGATCAAGTCACGTACCGCAAGATAATGACTGGTTGGATCGTAGGTTTGCGCGGGCAGTCCCAGACGGGCAGCCGTCAGGCGTCCGATCACCGCTTCGAGCGTATAGCTGGCAACCACATCGTCGTGCTCCGCGCGCACCAGGTCGATGCGCACCAGGAACAACTCCTGCTCGGCATCGAGCACGTCCAGGGTGGTGCGCGAACCCACCTCCGCTTCCTGTTCCACACCATCCAGAGCAATTTCAGCGGCACGCACGGCCTCACGGAAGGCGACAATCTGCGCCCGGGCCGTGACCAGCATTTCCCACCACAAGGTCGTGGTCTCAAGTACCGAGCGCCGCGCCTCTTCAATTTCGATACGCCGTTGCGACGCGACCTCGCGGGTCGCCCGCACACGGGAATGCTCCGAGCCCGACTGATACAGCGGCACGGTCAATTGCGCCGAAATCTCGTTGCGCGTGATCAAGCTGTCGCGCGACGAGGCATCCTCGGTCCGGCTCATTTCCGCGGTCAGTTCCAGGCGCGGCAGCAGGACGCCGAACTGAACCGCGATATCGGCGCGGGCAGCGCGCTCAATGAACACGGCGCGGCGGATGGTCGGATTGTGTTCGACCGCGATTTCGCGAGCCTCGCGCTCGGTAGCCGGTAGGTAGGCAAGAGTCGGTGGCGAGCGCAATTGGCCAGGCAACGAGCCGACCACGTTGAGATAAGCCGCCCGCGCCGCGGTCAATTCGGCGGCGGCGCCGACCCGTTCGGCCACCGCGTTGGCCACCCGGGCTTCGGCCTGGGCCACGTCGGTACGGGTCACTTCGCCCACGTCGAACCGATCCTGGGCCGCTTCGAGCTGGCGGCGCAAGCGTTGCTCGTTGTTCTTCGCCAGTTTGAGCACCGCCTGATCACGCATGACATCCATATAGGCCGTCGCTACCCGGAGCAGCACGTTCTGCTCGGCATCGATCAGACGTTCGCGATCGGCCAGCACCAGGTTCTCGGCGCGCCGGGTCTGCGCCACGGTGCGACCGCCGCGATACAGCGGTTGCGTAATGTTCAGGGCAATTGACTTCGGCGTGGTGACATCATCAGACGTGAAAAACGACGTTTCGGACCTCACATCGGCCTTGCCAAAGGTGCCGGTAACCGTGACCGTTGGACGCCAGCCGGAGAGGGCCTGCGGCACCTGTTCGTCACTGGCCCGCTGGGCAGCACGCTCGGAAAGCAGAACCGGGTTGCCGACATAGGCCGCCGCCATGGCCTCGGCCAACGTCTCGGCATTCGCCCGGGCCGCGGCGCCGGCCACCATGGCTGCCATCGCAAGGGCGCCGGCCGCGCCCAAAATTCGCCGATTAATTCGCATCACATCATAACCTCATTTCGCTCCAGCCATCGTCCCGGCACGGTCTAGAACACAAACGCCGGCGCACTCTCGAAGCCCGGCAACGGCGGAATAGCCGCGTCAAACAAGACCCGGCGCGACACCACACCATGGCTACGCAGAATTAACATGGCCTTACCGACCCGCTCGCCGCCGGTGACAACGGCGACCAGACGGCCGCCCTCGACCAACTGATCGACCACGACTTCGGGGACCGTCTCGACCGCGCCTTCGATGACGATCACATCGTAGGGCGCCTGATCCCCGTAGCCGATAGCAAGTTCACCGGACACCACCGCCGAGCCGTCGGCCTTGAGGCCGGTCAACAGGGCAATGGCCGTCTCGGCCATGGTTTCGTCGCTTTCCAGCGCCACCACCGTGGCCGCCAAATGGCACAATACAGACGCCGAATAGCCGGTGGCGCAGCCGATATCGAGGACCACATCGTCGGGCTCGATGGCGGCCGCCTGAAGCAGCCGGGCAAAAACCATGGGTTCCATGAGATAGCGTCCGGGCGCCACCGCGATATCGTCATCCACATAGGCGTTGCCACTCATGACCTCGGGCACGAAGCGTTCCCGGGGGACCGCCGCCAAAGCGGCCAGGACGCGCTCATCCGTCACCTTGTTGGGGCGAATTTGATTGGTCACCATATTGGTGCGGGCGGGGGCAAAATCTATCATGCGAAACCGATGTTTCGTTGCGGTTTTAGGAATGCGCTGGATGGCCCGAGTTATACTTTGCCCAAGGGCCAAAGACAATGGGCTCAACGCGCAAAGACTTTGTTCGCGGCGCCGCTTTTGAAGCAACACGGCATCGCCGTTACGCACCGCTTGACCGGCTCGCCGGGCGCGGCCTATATAGCCGCGTCGCTCCGGGCCTCACGCGCCAGGACCGACCCAGGTTCGACGGCCACATCGAACATGGTTTGGGCCGATGGATAGGGCCGGGTAGCAAAGTGGTAATGCACGGGACTGCAAATCCCTGATCGTCGGTTCGATTCCGACCCCGGCCTCCATCTTAAATTCTCTAGTGTATACAAGAAAACTTGATAGGCGAGCCGGCGGACGCGGCACCGGCTAGGCTGCGGCGCGGCGGTTTTCTCTTTGCCGGCGTTCGCCGGTCAATCGGCGCGGCACCAGATGGGCGCGGCCACGGCTCCGGCGATCATTGGCAAGCGAGCGTCGCTGTTGAATACGCCTCTCGCCCGCCAGGCTGCGCCGCTCACCGAGGCCGCTGATCAACGGGTCTCCTGTCAGCGCCGGACCCGAAGTATCGGAATAAGTTGCCACAACAAAATCTCGCTCGGCCGGAATTCAAAATCTTCTGAATTCGTTATATTCCAACAGGTCTTACGGATGGATTAAGGGGCCAAACGGCCAGAACGCCCGACCGGCTAGTTGACCTGGCGTTCCCGGCCCTCCCAGAACGGCGCGCGCAAGTCGCGCTTCAAGACCTTGCCGGCGCCTGACAACGGCAGGGTTTCAGTCCTGATCTCGACGCTGCGCGGGCATTTGAAGCCGGCGATCAGTTCACGGCAATGATCAATGATCTCCTGTTCGCTGACGCTGGCATCGGCTTGCGGGACAACAATGGCGTGCACCGCTTCGCCCCACTCGTCACTGGGAATACCGACCACGGCGACCTCGGCCACGGCGTCATGCCGGGAAATGGCGCTTTCGATTTCCACCGAATAGATGTTCTCGCCGCCGCTGATGATCATGTCCTTCAGGCGGTCGGCGATATAGATAAATCCGTCATCGTCCATATGGGCGGCATCACCAGTGTGCACCCAGCCGTTTTTCAGGGCAGCGGCGGTTTCCTCCGGCTTGTTCCAGTAACCCAACATGGCATTGGGGCCGCGAACGATGATCTCGCCGATGGTGTGGCGCGGGACTTCGGCGCCGGCCTCATCGACAATCTTCACTTCATTGCAATTGGCAGCCCGGCCGATGGAGCGCAGTCTGCCTGATAATTCGCCTTCCAGAATGTGGTGTTCCGGCGGATTGAACGTAATCAAGGGCGACAATTCGGTTTGCCCGTAGGCATGGCACCATCCCACATTGGGCAGCTTATCCATGCCCTGGCGAATAACCCCTTCCGGCATGGGCGAGGCACCGTAAATAACCTGCTTCAGGGTCGCCAGTTTCGCACTGTCGAATGCCGGATTATCGAGCACCATTTTGACCATGGTCGGCACCATCAGGACATCGGTAACGCCGAATTCAGCGATCGCCTCGATAGTCTTGGCCGGGTCGAAGGCGGGAATAAACGCGTGGCTTCCGCCGGCCACCATAGCGCCCATGGAAAAAGCGCCGTCGGCCAGGTGAAACATCGGCGCGGCGTGCAGATAGACGGTGTCCCGGGTCATGTTAAAACCGTAGGCCACGCCAAGGGCGCTCGACCACAGCCCGCGATGGGGCAGCATGACACCCTTGGGAAAACCAGTGGTGCCGCCGGTGTAGAAAATACCCGCCAGGTCCTCCCCGCCGCACCCGGCATCCTCCAGGAGCCCGGCCGAGGCGATCACATCCTCGTAGTTCAGCCAGCCGTCCGGGGTATCGCCGTCACCCATATAGATCAGATTGGCGACATCCCCGGCCTCGGCCAGAATGGTTGGCGCCATGGGTAGAAATTTATCGTCGACGATGAACGTCGCGGCGCCGGAATCGTTCAGGGAATAGGCATGCTCCCCGGCGGACCAGCGCACGTTCAGGGGAACGACCACGGCGCCACACCAGTAGCAGCCGAAATAGTATTCCAGATAGCGGTCGGAATTGAGCGCCAGGAGAGCAACCCGGTCGCCTTGCTCCACGCCGAGTTTCCGCAAACCGCCGGCAAAACGAGCCACGCGATCCCGCAATTCAGACCACGTTCGCTGACGACCATCGAACCTGGTGGCAATGCCGTTCTTGTTGGTCTGCGCGTTCCTCTTCAGGCTTTGTGACAGGTACATTTCAGGCAATATCCATGGTTGCTATTAGTCGGGCTCACAGGGGATCGGGTGCGTAGCCCTTGGCGCGGAGACATTTCACCAGTTCTTCGTCGTGGGCGACCGCCGCATGGTGGCCACCGGCGCCCAACCCCACAGCGCCGCCAACGATGGTTCCGATCAACGCGCCCTCGGCCGTGTCCCCCGCCAGGGCGCCATAGTAGATACCGTTGATAAAACCATAGGCGGAACCCACCAGGGTCGTTCCCACAGCCTCGGCGACAAACGCCACGGCCGAGCCGCCCCGGCATTCGGACAGGTCGTCGGCATAGGTCGCTTCGTCAAAACTCGCCACGGTCCTGTCCACGTCCACGTTCGCGCAGGCGCCAAGCAAGACGGCGTCGACGGCTGGGACGATCAGGCGGCGAACTGTTTGCATGACTCCCGGCGGCAGGTTTCCCGTTGGATCGACGATAAATTCGACAATAGGGCCTCGGCCCCGTGACTCCAAGGGAGCAAAGCGGGCTAATGTGGCCCGACAGTCGGCTAATTTTGGAGTGAAAAATCAATGAGCGTCATCGGCACCGAGGAGATATTTCTCAAAGTCAAAAACATGGAGAAGGCCGTCGACTTCTACCATGACATTCTCGGCATCGCGATCGACAAGCAGGACGCCGAGCGTACCTACCTTCAGGCCGAGCGCGGCCACATCGTGCTGCAGCTGGAGACTCATACCGGGCGCCACCAGGGCGGCGGGCCGCTGCATTTCGCCTTCACGGTGACCGAGGATACGTTTGACGAGATCCTGGCCAAGTTCGACGGCAGCGGCCATTTTACCCGTGGTCCCTACGGCAAGCGCGACGACCACGAGGGCCGGGCATTTTTCATGATGGACCCGGACGGCAACGAGTCCGAGGTCAATACCCGCTACCTCTACGGCGTGCCAGCGCGGTAATAGACGACCGACTCATCACGAAGGAGCCGACACCATGCAGTTTCTCATCGTCGCCCACGACGGCACCGACGACGAGGCTCTCGACCGCCGCATGGCGGTGCGCGAGGCCCATCTCGAGGGCGCGCGCAAACGCGCCGCGTCGGGCATGACGATCCATGGCGGCGCCATGCTCGACGATGACGGCAAGATGATCGGCTCGGCCTCGGTGGTCGAGGTCGAGAGCCGGGCCGAACTCGACGCCTGGCTCGAAACCGATCCCTACGTCACCGGCGACGTCTGGCGCAACATCACGGTGACCCCGTTCCGCCGCGCCGTGTGACGGCCGTGCCGTGTGACAGGAGGCCGAGGATCAGCGCTCTTCGAACACTTGCCCTGGTCTGCTTGGCCACGATCTCCACGGGCGCCCTCGCCGGAACCGCTTCCGTCGTCGATGGCGACACCATCGTGGTGGCCGGCCAAGCCATCGAGCTTCACGGCATCGACGCCCCGGAATATGAGCAAAACTGCCATGTGGGATTGGAGGTCTGGCTCTGCGGCCTGAAGGCCACCCGGGCTCTGGAAAGTTTTATCGGCGCTTCGCCGGTGACCTGCCAGGACGATGGTGTCTGTTTCGTACGCGGCCGAGATTTGGCGGCCTGGATGGTGCTCAACGGTTGGGCCCTGGCCACCACGGACTATGAGGACCAGGAACGACGGGCCCGGATTGCTGAGCTGGGAATATGGCGCGGCGATTTCATGACGCCCTGGGAGTGGCGCAGGGTAAGCGCCTGGCGCCACCGCCGCCATTGCCCGCCGGATGCCTCATCAAGGGCGACATCGCCAAGTCCGGCGAGCACATCTTTCACATGCCTGGCGGGCGCTACTATGAGAACACGCTAATCAACTCCGAAACCGGTGAGCGTTGGTTCTGTACCGAGGCCGAAGCCATGGCCGCGGGTTGGAGCAAATCGCGGCGGTAATGGCGCTAGACGGTCAAGCCAGAAGAATGCGAGGAGTTGACCGTGATGCTGTGACCTGACGGGTCCCGGACGGTGAACCGATTGTGGATGCGGCCTTCCTCGATGTCCGATGGCGCAATGCCCGCTTCGGTCAGGCGACCGTGGTAAGCGTTCAAGTCATCAACCATCAGGTCGAACTTTGCCTCTCCGGGTTCGACGCTATC
>JAYGEF010000465.1:0-2712 GCA_046582535.1 Alphaproteobacteria bacterium | reverse complement strand
TTGATGGCGATATCGATCGGGTTCTGCCTGAACTAAGCCGCGCAGGCGGATCGCCTGGCGGCGCCCGGCCCAAGGTTCTCGTCGCCATCGACGGCGCAGGTCACGCGGTTCACGGATCACAATCTGCGCCCGCCGGTCATGATCACTACCTCGTCAAGTTCCGGTCGCTGGACGACCCGCTCGACGCGGCGGAAATCGAACATGCGTATAGTGAAATGGCCCGCGCCGCTGGGGTTCTCGTACCTGAGACCAAATTATTGCCAGGCCGTGCCGGGGAACACTATTTTGCCAGTCGGCGTTTCGACCGCCATGGCGTTGATGACAACAATCAGCGGGTCCATGTGCACTCAGCCAGTGGCCTGCTCTATGCCGACATTCGTCTGCCGTCTCTCGACTATCAGGATTTGGTGTTTTTGACTCGTGCCGTCACCCGCGATCAACGGGACTGTAAGGCGATGGTTGCTCTCGCTGTGTTCAATGTGCTCGCTCACAATCGCGACGACCACGCTCGGCAATTCAGCTACATCATGGAGCGAGGTGGGCGCTGGTGCTTGGCGCCAGCCTATGATTTGACGTTTTCCGAAGGCCCGGGTGGCGAGCATTCTACCTCGGTAATAGGGCGGGGAAAAGATATTGGTCGCGAGTCGCTTCTCGAACTCGGCCGCAAGGCCGATTTTACCGACCATGAGACGGGTCAGGTCATCGAAACAGTTGGGAACGCTGTCGCCCAGTGGTCGGACATTTCCATAGCTTGCGGAGTTACCGCTGGTTCGCGAAACCGTATTGCCGCGGAACTGGCGAAAGTGCGGGTATGAACCTTCGGCCGCATAACGCCAAAGGCCGCCCCGATGGGACGGCCCGTAAATTCGACGTTTTAGGTGGCTGTGTTCAGATCGAGCCTTCGCGAAGCGCCTTCTTGCGCGCCAGCTTGCGGGCGCGGCGGACGGCCTCGGCGGCCTCGCGGGCGCGTCGCTCGGACGGCTTCTCGTAGGCGCGGCGCATTTTCATCTCGCGGAAAATACCTTCGCGCTGCATCTTTTTCTTCAGTGCGCGAAGCGCCTGATCAACGTTATTGTCTCGGACGTGAACCTGGACCAATTAAGACCTCAAGAGCTGGAATTTCGAACCCCGTGTCAGGGGATGCGCTTGATAGCATAGGCAGGGGGGCTTGTGAAGGCCTGACGATGCGGTCTGTGGTACTAATCTCTATGACTGAATGTATGGTGAATTGATGGCTATTTTGAAGATCGCCCGTATGGGCCACCCGGTACTCCGCATGCGGGCCGAGGAAATCCCCGATCCCACGGCGCCTGATGTCTTGGCCCTGGCCGGCCACATGATCGACACCCTGATCGATATTGACGGCATGGGCCTGGCCGCGCCCCAGGTTCATGTGTCCCAGCGCCTGGTGATTTTCCGCAGCCCGCAGTCGGCGGACGAGGAAGGTGACGGCGAGCGTGAGTGGTCGGGCCTCACGGTGCTGGCCAATCCCTTCGTCGAGGCCCTTGGCGACGACGTGATCGAGGGCTGGGAAGGCTGCCTGTCGGTGCCCGGCCTGCGCGGTCTGGTCACGCGCCCGGCCCATATCCGCTACGGCGGTGTGACGCCCAAGGGCGAGACCATCGAGCGTGAGGTTGAAGGCTACCACGCCAAGGTGGTGCAGCATGAGTTCGACCACCTCGACGGCATCCTCTACACCGAGCGCATGACCGACATGACCAAGCTGATCTTCGAGACCGAGTCGCGCTATCAGCATCAGCCACAGGCGGAGGATGAGGAGGAACAGGAGGTCGCTGCCCAAGAGGAGTTTGCATAATGAGCGACCCGCTGCGCCAACGTCTGCTCAACGCCACCTTACCCCATGTGCCGTTCGACGGCTGGTCCGAGCGCGCCCTGCGGGCCGGGGCGGCGAGCGCCAATGTCAAGTGGCCGGCGGTGCGCCGCGCTTTCCCCGGCGGGGCCGGCGACATGCTGGGCTTCTGGAATGCCGAGGGCGACTGTCAGATGATCGACGCCCTGGCCGAGCAGGATCTCGGCACCATGCGAATACGCGAGCGCATCGCCACCTGTGTACGCCTGCGCATCGAGCCTCTGTCCGGCCACCGTGAGGCCCTGCGCCTGGCCCTGACCCGCGCCGCCCTGCCGGCCAACGCGCCGGTTGCTCTGCGCGCCCTATGGCGCACGGTAGATGCCATGTGGCATGCCGCCGGCGACACCGCCACCGACTTCAACTTCTACTCCAAACGGGGCCTGCTGGCCGGGGTCTACGCCGCGACCCTGCTGTACTGGCTCGACGATACGTCCGAGGATTACGCCGAAACCTGGGCCTTCCTCGACCGCCGCATCGCCGACGTGCTCAAGGTACCCAAGGCCACCAGCCGCCTAAAACTCCTGCTGCCCAACCCCGACCGCCTGTTCCGCGCCTTCGCCCAACGACGGGCCGCGCGGGGGTAGTCGTTTCGATCAGGCCGCCTTCTCCGTCAGCCCCACAAAGAAGTCGTTGCCCTTGTCGTCGATGATGATGAAGGCCGGGAAGTTTTCCACTTCGATGCGCCACACCGCTTCCATGCCGAGCTCGGGGTACTCCAGGACCTCGACCTTGCGGATGCAGTCCTGGGCGAGGATTGCCGCCGGGCCGCCGATGGAACCGAGATAGAAACCGCCGTGTTTGGCGCAGGCTTCGCGCACCTGGCGGCTGCGGTTGCCCTTGGC
>JAYGEF010000461.1:0-7409 GCA_046582535.1 Alphaproteobacteria bacterium | reverse complement strand
ACAGCAAGATCGCCAGCGCCGTAGCAATTTACAACACCATGCTTGAACGACGCCCCGACCTGTTGGAAGAACTCTTCACCGAGTACCCGCGCAGCCGTTTCGGTGAGGAAGTGAACGACGCCTCGGTGCATTACATGCTGCCCGTATTCACCCAGAAAAATGGCAAGTTCGCGACCCATTATTCACGTACCTATGTGGAAGCCTCGCAGACCAATCCTGAGGTTCCCCGCGTGCGGCCCGAGCAGGACGAAGCCCTCGACCTGTTGGCCGAACTGGCTCGAGAGCTATGCTTCGAAATGACCATGCAGCCGGGCGATATTCAAATGCTCAACAATCATGTGCTGTACCACGCCCGCGACCCCTACGAGGATGACGCACCCTCGGGCCAGAGCCGCCGTCTTTATCGCCTGTGGCTTGCCATGCCGAACAGTCGGGAACTGCCCGATAGTTTCGAGGTTCTGTTCGGGAACACCAATCCCGGCACCATCCGCGGCGGCATCTGGCCACCTGATCGGGAATACCAGCTCCCCCTATAGACGAGCCCAGTCGCTGGTTTAATCAGCGAATATAATTGCCAAGATAACGCCGGATCGTGGTCTCGAGTTCGACGTCGAGATCGCGCATGACCTGCTCGGTCAGTTCAAACCAGATCTGCTCGCGCTCCACCAGAGTGATGCCCTCGGGCACGCTCCGGGCGCGAAGAGCCACCGCCTCGGCCCGGCCCTCGGTCTCGCCCAGGCTGTTGATGATCTCGATGCGAATTTTCACACGCGCGTCGTAGCGCGCCGCCTGTTCGTCGATAAACGCGCCCTTGATACCCGACGTCGTATCCAGCGCCGTCTCAACGACCGAGGCCTCGACCAGAGTGATCCGAACGACCCCCTGGAGCCCGACCGCGGCAATCCGGTCGGCGGCCCAGCGCCGGGCCACCACCGTCGGGCGGACAGGAAAGAGGTGTTCGACGTTGGGCAACGTGGCCGGCAGCACATAGGCCTGAACGTAGTCGATGTCATGAACGTCGAACTGTATCGGCGCCTCATGGGTAAAGGTGATATCGGGATAGCGCGGCGTCGGGTCCGGCGTTTCGCAGGCGGCCAGAACCAGCACCGTGACCACGGCGGCACAACGCAGAGCAACAGAAGCAAGAGTCATCATCAAGGCGCTTTCAGCGGTAATGCAGAACCCTATGATCGCATGCCACGCCCAACCGGTTCAAGACCTGGCCGCGCGATTATGCCATGCACCACTGCATGATGCCCTTCTGGACGTGGAGGCGGTTCTCGGCCTCGTCCCAGACCACCGACTGAGGGCCGTCGATGACCGACGCGGTCACCTCTTTCTCGCGGTAAGCCGGCAGGCAGTGCATGAAGATGGCGCCGTCATTGGCCAGGCCCATAACCCGGTCGTTGACCTGATAGGGGGCCAGCATGGATTCGTTGATATCGCCACGTTCCGTATTCATGGACACCCAGGTGTCGGCATTGATGCAATCGGCGCCACTGACCATGGCGTCCATGTCATCGCTGACGGTGACGTCGGCGTTGTTGGCCACCGCCCAGTCAAGAATATCCTGGGGTGGCCTGAGCCCGTCGGGGCAGGCCAGGCGCAGGGTAAAGTCCAAGCGCGCCGCCGCCTGAATCCACGATACCGCCATGTTGTTGCCGTCGCCGACCCAGGTCACCACACGACCCTTGATGGGGCCAAGGTGTTCTTCAAAGGTCATGACGTCAGCCATCAACTGGCAAGGGTGGGTGCGGTCGGTGAGGCCGTTGATGACTGGCACGCTGGCGAACTCAGCGAGCTCGAGCAGTTTGCTGTGCTCGGTGGTGCGGATCATGATGATGTCGACGTAGCGTGACAGCACCCGGGCGGTGTCGGCGATGGTCTCGCCGCGGCCCAGGTGGGTATCGATAGGCGACAGCATGACGGTTTCGCCGCCGAGCTGGCGCATGCCCACATCGAACGACACCCGGGTCCGGGTTGACGGCTTCTCGAAGATCATCGCCAGGGTCTTGCCGGCCAGGGGCGCATCGGCGGCACCGGCCTTGAAGGCGGCCTTGGTTGCCACCGCCCGATCGAGAATATGGCGAAGCGTCGGTCCGTCGAGTTCCTCGACGTCGAGAAAATGACGCGGCCCAGTCACTACGTCACCCGTCATGACGCCCCCGGTCATGACACCAGGCCGGCAAGAGTGGTGTCGAAGATGGCGATGGCCTCGTCCATGTGGCTGTCCTCAACGATCAGCGGCGGCAGCACGCGAATCACGTTTTCAGCGGCGGGCACCGTCAACATGCCGTTCTCGGCCAGGGCAGCGACCACGGCGCCGGCCTCGGCTGCTTCGCTGCGAATCCTGATGCCCAGCATCAGACCAAGACCGCGCACGCCTTCAACAATGCCGGCATGTTTGGTCGCGAGTTCTTCGAGGCGCTGACGCAGCGCCGCGCCCTTTTGCTGGACGCCGTCGAGGAAGCCATTGGCCAGCATGATGTCGAGCACGCCGTTGGCCACGGCCATGGCCAGGGGATTGCCGCCGAAGGTTGAGCCGTGGGTGCCCGGCCCCATACAGGCGGCGGCACGCTCGGTCGCCAGGCAGGCCGCCACCGGGAAGCCGCCGCCGAGAGCCTTGGCGATGGCCATGATATCCGGCGTCACCCCGGCCCACTCATAGGCGAACAGCTTGCCGGTCCGGCCCATGCCGCACTGGATTTCGTCGAAGAACAGCAGCAGGCCGAACTCGTCGGCCGTGGCCCGCAGGGCGCGCAGATAGTCGGCATCCATGGGCCGGATGCCGCCCTCGCCCTGAACCGGCTCGACCAGAATAGCCGCGGTCTCCGGGCCGATGGCGTCGCGCAGCATATTGAGGTTGCCGAACGGCACCTGGTCGAAGCCGTCGGTCGTGGGGCCGAACCCGGCGAGATGCTTCTCCTGGCCGCCGGCGGCGATGGTCGCCATGGTGCGGCCGTGGAAGGCGCCTTCCGCGGTGATGATGCGGTAGCGCCCGGGATGGCCGGAATCATCGTGGTACTTGCGCACCATCTTGAAACCGCACTCCATGGCCTCGGCGCCGGAGTTGTTGAACAGCATGGTGTCGGCAAAGCTATTGGCCACGAGGCGCTCGGCGAGACGCTGCTGGTGGGGCATCTGGAACAGGTTCGAGGTATGCCACAGTTGGCCCGCCTGCTCGGTCAGAATTTTAACCAGGTGGGGATGGCAGTGGCCCAGGGCGTTAACCGCGATGCCCGACGAGAAATCGAGAAATCGCCGGCCGTCGGTGGCGTGGAGGTAAACCCCCTCGCCGCGCTCAAATCCGAACTCGGTGCGCGCATAGGTCGGCATAATCGGCGTAATCACGGCTCGTTCCTCCTCCTCGGGGCGCCAGCGGCGCGAAGGGCGCAGAATATGGGTCGCGCCCGGCGTGGTGTCAACGCGAACGCATCCCTTTGGAGCGGCCAATTTGTGTTAACGTCGGTGCCATCAAGACCACTGCGCCGGAAGACCAGCCAAACCGATGCCGTTTCTCGCACATTTCGGTCTCAAGGAACGCTCCTTCGGGCTGACCCCCAACAGCGGCCTCTACTATCCTAGCGCCGCGCACCAGGAGGTGCTGGGGTCGTTGGCCTACGCGGTTGAGCGCGGCGAGGGCGTGGTCAAAGTCAGTGGCGAGGTCGGTACCGGCAAGACCCTGCTGTGCCGTATGGTCACCGCGGGTCTGGTCGAAACCGCGGCGGTCGCCTACATCATTAATCCGCAGGCCAATGCGGATTGGGTCATCGGCGCCGTGTGCCGCGAGTTCGGCCTTGATCCGGACAGCACCAGCGATCCCCTGCATATGCTCAACGGTTTCCTGCTCGAACAGTTTGCCGCCAAGCGCCAGGTGCTGGTGGTGGTCGATGAGGCCCAGGCATTGGGCATCGTCGGGCTGGAGACCGTGCGCCGCCTGTCGAACCTGGAGACCGACAAGACCAAGCTGCTGCAAATTGTCCTGTTCGGCCAGCCAGAGCTCGACCGCTTGCTGGCCGACCGGGCCCTGCGCCAGCTTAACCAGCGCATCGTGTTTTCCTTCACCATCCCCGCCCTGGGGGCGGAAGACACCGCTGACTATATCCACCATAGGGTGCGCACCGTCAGCGAGAACGGCGCCGCTGGCCCTTCCCTGTTCGACGACCGCGCGGTCAAGGCCATCGCCCGGGCGAGCCAGGGCATTCCCCGGGTTACCAACATTATCGCCGACAAGAGCTTGCTGGCGGCCTTTGGTCAGGGCGCCCATAAGGTGACGGCGCAACACGTAAGCGACGCGGTCAAGGACTCCCGCCTGGTCATCGAATCCCTGCCCGACCGGGACTCCGGCGGCTGGGGTCAGCGCGCCCTGAACGCCCTCAATCGCCGGGCTGCCGATAACGCGCCGCCGCCGCCAGCTACGACCCAGCCGTCCATGGCGGTGCGCCCCGACATCACCCTGGGTGAGGCCGCGGAAGAATGGCTCGCCGCCTGCCAGGACCGTGGCCTCAAACCGACGACCCTGAGCGACCGGCAACGCCATGTGGAAACCTACGTCAGGCCGAAGCTGGGCGCCGACCAGGCCGCTAACATCACCGCCGACACCATTGGTGGCCTGGCCCGGGAATGGACCCAGGCGTTGCCGGCGGGCGATGCGGTCCGGGTTCTGGCCAGCCTCAATTCCATTTTCGTCGAGGCCGTGCGACGCCACCACATCATGGCGAACCCGGCCCGGGGCATCCGGATCGAGCGCCCGGCGAAGACCGCTAAGCCACTCGCCATCCCCAGCGCCGCCGAGATGCGGACTCTGCTAGACACGGCCAAGCCGGACCTGGCGGCGCTAATTTCCAGCGCCGCTCTGACCGGCCTGCGCGCCGCCGAATTGCGAGCGCTGACCTGGGACAATGTCGATTTAACCGCCGGGCTGATCCATGTACGGCGCATGGCCGTGGGCCGCGACGGTATTGTTGCCGCCAACCCCCTTGCCGCCCGGCGCAGCATCGCCCTGTCGTCCCAGGTGGTGAACCGGCTGGGCATCTGGCGAACGGCGAGCGAACCGGGACCCATGAACCTGGTGTTTCCCGGCAAGGACGGCGCCATGCTGTCCAGCGCCATGTTGCAACGCGGCCCCTTTGCCCGCCTGCAGAAGAAATGCGCCATGACCGACGGCGGCGGCAAGCCATTGTACCGCTTTGACGACCTGCGTCATGGCGCGGCGGCGTTGTTCATCGAGCAGGGCTGGACGGCGCGACGGCTCCGCGACACCCTTGGCGAGGCCAGTATCGCCACCACCGCGCGCCGTTACAGCGCTCTGTTCGACCGCGCCGGCGACGACAGGGTCGCCATGAACCTCATTGCCGAGCGACTTCTAGGATCTGATTAGTGACCGCACCGCGTTTTCAGGCCGTCCGTGGTGGGCGGCTGCTCGACTTTGCCGGCCATAAGGCCGACTTCTCGGACATCCTGATCGAGGGCGACACCATTCGCGAGATTGGCGCTCCCGGCATGGCAGTGCCCGACGGTACCCCAGAGATCGACGCCGGGCGACGCCTCATTATGCCAGGCCTGGTCAACGCCCACACCCACGGCCACGGCAGCCTGGGCCGCGGCATGGGCGACCGCTGGACCCTTGAGCTACTGCTCAACGCCGGGCCGTGGCTCAGCGGCGGCCGGCTTCACAGCGACAAGTATCTGGCGGCCCAACTCAACGCCGCCGACATGATCACCAAGGGCTGCACCGCCTGCTACGACCTCTATTTCGAACTCCCCCTGCCAACCACCGAAGGCATGGATGCGGTCGCTCGGGCCTACGCGGACACGGGCATCCGCGCGGTGGTCGCGCCGATGATGGCGGACAAGCTGTTCTTCGAAGCAGTCCCCGGACTCATGGACGCCCTGCCCGATGGTTTGCGCAAGCGGGTCGATCAATTCAAGGCGGCACCCTATGAGGAAAGCCTATCCGCCGCGCGCGCCATGATCCACGGCTGGACCCAGGATCGCGATCAGGTGCGCCCGGCCCTGGCGCCGACCATTCCGCTTCACTGCAGCGACGACTTCATCACCGCCTGCCGCGACCTGGCCGCCGATGAAAACGTCGGCCTGCACATGCATCTGGCGGAATCGAAAATTCAGGCGCTGTCGGGCATGGCCCGCTACGGCAAGACCCTGACGACGCACCTCGACGATCTCGGCTTCCTCGGCCCCCATTTCACCGGCGCCCATTCCGTATGGCTCGACGGCGACGACATCTTGCGCATGGCCGACAACGGCGCCTCGGTGGCGCACAATCCCGGCAGCAACCTGCGCCTGGGTTCGGGCATCGCCCCGGTGCGGGACATGCTGGCGGCCGGGGTCAACGTGGGCATCGGCACCGACGGCTCGAACTGCTCGGATAACCAGAACATGTTCGACGCCACCCGCATGGCCTCGTTCGTCTCGCGGGTGCGCTCGCCGGACTACGAGACCTGGCTGTCCACCGACGAGGTGCTGACGGCGGCGACCCGGGGCAGCGCCCGGACCCTGGGCATGGCCGACGCCATCGGCCAGATCACCCCGGGCTACAAGGCCGACTTGGTGTTCCTCGATCTCGACAACATCAACTTCGTGCCGTTCAACGATCCGACCAACCAGATCGTTCACAGCGAGGATTCCAGCGCCGTCTCCAGTGTCATGGTCGGTGGCCGCATGGTGTTTGATAAGCGCCGCTTCACCACCTTCAATTATGGCAAGCTCATGGCCGATGCGGAGACCGCCATGGAGCGCCTGCGCGGCGCCACCGCCGAGACGCGCGAGCTGGCCATGGCCCTGGAGGATCACGTGGGCCATTTTTGCGTCGGCCTCGCCCGCCAGCCCTATCACATCCAGCACGGCCTCGGCTGGTAGCAGTGATCACGCTCGATATCACCGACGTCATCGGCGATTACCCGGCGTTCCAGGTCGCCTTCGCTGTGATCGACGGCATGGCCGTGCCGGCCGACTGCGGGCCGGGCATCGAACATCTCGCCGCCACCGCCGAGGCCGAGGCCCTGGAACTATTGCAAGACCAGGAGGTCGCCGGGCGCATTGAAATTCAGCAGTGGCGCGGCGCCTATCGCCAGTTCGGCATCAAGAAGACCAGCTATCGCAACGCCTGCGAGGCCCTGCTGCGCCGTCTTAAACGCGGCGACGGCCTGCCCCGCGTGCTGCCCCTGGTCGACCTCTACAATGCGCTCAGCATCAAGTACCGAATCCCTGTGGGGGCCGACGACCTGGCCGCCCTGTCCCCGCCCCTGGCCTTCCGCCACAGCCGGCCCGGCGACGGTTTCCGCGACCTGGCCGGCGATCCGGACAGCGACGATCCGCCCAAGCCCGGCGAGGTGGTGCTGGCCGATCAGTCTCACGCCCTATGCCGGCGCTAGATCGGAAGAGCGTCG
>JAYGEF010000391.1:0-6943 GCA_046582535.1 Alphaproteobacteria bacterium | reverse complement strand
CCGCCGACGGCACCCTGGGCGACGGGGGCGTCACCTGCTCGGTCGAGACCGGCCGGGCCATGGTCGAGGTCGGGCTTCATCCGGCGACCGGCGGTGACGGCCTGTCCGCCTGTTCCGGCGACATGCTGCTCCATGCCCTGGCCGCCTGCGCCGGGGTGACCCTGCGAGCCGTGGCCACGGCGCTCGACATTCCCGTGGCCGGCGGTTCGGTCCACGCCGAGGGCGATCTCGATTTCCGCGGCACCCTGGGAGTCGACCGCGACGCCGCCGTCGGCTTCACCGACATCCGACTGCGCTTCGATCTCGACACCGAGGCCAGCGACGAACAACTCGCGACGCTCTACAAACTGACCGAACGTTACTGCGTGGTGTATCAGACTCTGAATAACGCGCCGCCCATCACTTTGGAGAGCTAAATCGCGCCCATAACCGCGCCGGCGAGGCCACAGCCGATGACCACCAGCCACGGCGGCGCGTTCCATAGGGCGAGGGCGACGAAGGCAACGATCGCCAGGGCAAAGTCGCCGGGGCCGTGTATGGCGCTGGTCCAGACCGGATTATAAAGCGCCGCCACCAGCAGCCCGACCACCGCCGCGTTGACCCCGGCCATGGCCGACTGGGTCTTGCCGTGGCGGCGAAGCGCGTCCCAGAACGGCAGCACACCGATGACCAACAGAAACGACGGCAGAAAGACAGCAACCAGGCACAGCACCCCGGCGGGCCAGCCGCCCAGGCGTGGGTCCGCCATGGCCCCGAGATAGGCCGAGAAGGTGAGCAACGGTCCGGGCACCGCCTGGGCCGCGCCATAGCCGGCCAGAAACAGGTCCCTTTCTATCCAACCGGGCGGCACCACCTCGGCCTGGAGCAGCGGCAGGATGACATGGCCACCGCCGAACACCAGGGCGCCGGAGCGGTAGAAGCTGTCGACCAGGGCGAGCGGCAGGCCGCCAGTCAGGCGGGCCGCCACGGGCAGCAGCACCAAAAGCAGGACGAACAGCGCCAGGAACAAGACTGCCGTAGGGCGGCTGACCGTAATACCGAGGGACGACGGCGGCTCTTCCGTCCTGCGCCTTAGCAACAGCCATCCCAGAACGCCGCCCATGGCAATGGCCAGTATTTGCCCCGGCGCCCCCGGCCAGGCCAGCACCGCCATGGCGGCGGCGACGGCCAGGGTAACGCGCGGCCGATCGGGACAGAGCTGTTGCGCCATGGTCCACACCGCCCGGGCGACCACGGCGACGGCGACCACCTTGAGGCCACCGAGCCAGTCGTTGTCGACGCTGCCCGTCATGTGGACCATGGCGAAGGCGAACAGCACCATGAGCACCGCCGACGGCACGGTGAAACCGAGCCAGGCGGCAAGGGCGCCGGGCAGGCCGGCCCGGGTCATGCCAATGGCAATGCCGACCTGGCTGCTCGACGGTCCGGGCAGGAACTGGCTGAGGGCGAGCAGGTCGCCATAGCCGCGGTCGTCGAGCCAGCCGCGCCGGCCGACGAATTCATCGCGAAAATAACCGAGATGGGCCACCGGCCCGCCAAACGACGTCAGGCCGAGCTTGAGGAAGGCGGCGAAGACTTCACCGGCGGTGGCATCAAGGACACGGTTCATGGAAACGCCATTCCCGATTTGCCCTCAGGCTGAAGAAAACCGAGGTTACCCGTTCGCCATTCATCTTCATACCTCCCTCGGTTGCTTACACTTCGTTGGAAGCACGGCGGGGCTGGAAGGGCGAGTCCCTCCCGATCCTCAACGCTTGTACCTTAGTTTGAACAGTCAGCCTGGCATTTAGCCTTACTCACAGGATTAAGCTTCTGTTCCTGGGTAGCCGACGCTAGTGCTGAGGCCATCCCCAATTGGGAACTCCCGAGTCTTGTAGCCATAGTACATATGGCAGAAAGGCACGATGTGCTCGGTGTCAAAAACATCTTTGTAAACAATGCGCCCATGAACGTAGATTCGTATCGGGCCGTCCACACTCTTAATCTTGATAATCTCCTCGTGCGCAAGTTCTCGGGAATAAACTCTGTTGATACTATCACTACCACCAGCGTTGAGCGTTATCACCCCAGCCTCTTTCATTGTGGGCCAAAAATCTTCCGGCTCATTGACGGAGATAGGAGGACCAACAGCTATCCCGGCGCTGAGCTCGATAATCTTGGCGGGTGTGCGGCCAGTATTCTCGATACTAATGGAGGCTTCAGGCATGCTGTCTTCAATGTGAATAACCCAGTCCGCGCTGGCGGAGACGTAGGCCTGAAGTTCTGTGTTTGCTAGTTCGTTTGCATCAAAGGCGGCTTTCAACTGGTCGCTCAGTAGCTGCGACTGGTCACTCAACACCCGCAATTGGAAATAGCCGAAAACGGCCATGGCGATAGTCGCGGCCGCGAGAGCCATCGTAGCTCCTGCCGTCAATTTCGTAGCTAGGGCCGACTCTTTCGAAGCGTTTACTGACTGGTCTGCTGCCCGAGCCGCACTCATGGCAGCCGATGCTTGTTCCCTCGCAACGTCAAGTTGCTGGCCCATCGATTGGTCTTGGGCATCGATCTGTCTCTTGCTCTGCTCCTCCTGAAACCTTCGCGCCTTTTCGCGCTCGTTCATTTCCGCGTGGAAGCGGTCCATCCAAACTTGTTGGCTACGGCGTTCAATATCCGCCCGCGCCTCCGCCGCAATCCTTTGCGCGTTCGGGTCACTGGTGTGATCCGCCGCGTGGGCACACAGTTCCAAGTCTTGCCGCGTTGTCGCGTTATTGATATCGATTTCCGTGACCTTGCGCACCATCATCTCTCACCGCTAGCGATGAGCGATGTTGACATACTCTCGACGTAGATGCACCATTATTGCGCGCATGATCGGAAGCGGGCGGCTATGACGTTATGGACCTGGATTGAAAATCACCAAAGTTTATCGGTTGGAATAATCGGCTTTGCCGGCGTCATTTTCACTCTTTTGATTAATGCGTCCCAAGCACGCAAACAGCGCCGGGACGTACTGCGCCACGATTGTGAGACATTGCGAACCGCCTTGATAGAGGAACTCAAAATCAATCGGTATTCTGTGACCTCTAACCTTGATGGCCTCGATGATGTCTCGGTAACTAGAGGTTATATGATGCCGACCGATCCTATGGATGGTGCCTTCCGGGCGTTCATGGACCGAATTGACCTATTATCACAATCGGAGGTGGGCAAGGTCATGTAGGCGGGGCTTTTAGCCTTATCACCCTACCTAATACGCAGTGGTTATCGGAAGGCGTCACTGCGTATTCTATCGTAAATTCCTCTATTTCTATTTCACTAAATCGATGCAAATGGTGTGCGTATTGATTACATCATTTGCAACCATCGTCTGCCCAGAAAGAACAAGAAAATCGGTTACAGTCACACCACCTTTAATAAGAGTTTGGGGCCCAAGTACAGCGACCCCCGCGGCACGCACTTCAATTATCGCCTTGTCCCCCTTTTGCAATATCACACGATAATTATTTGAGCGTGTACTGCCTGTGGCGCCGGGCTGGCAAAGATCAACGAACGTTATGTCGCCTTTATCTTGCGCAACTATAAGACACTCTTCCGCGGCCAACGCCGCCGCGCTCAAGAAAGTACCAAAGAGCACGGCAATCACGATGGAGGTATTTTTTGGGATCGTCTTCATGGCGGTCTCCCCTTTTGGAATTGACGAAATCTCCTATTTTAGATGAAGTACATATAACACTAATATTAGCATATAATGAGAATAACACAAGTTTTTGGTGTCTATTTGACGAAGACGTGCCGGAGGCAATCACTGACGCGCTGACGGAGGGCGTCCGCACCACCGCGCAGTAGTGGCCTAGTCTGGAACTACTGGTCGGTTGTGCCAGCACTTACCGCACGTCGCGATTAGCTCCGCCTTCCTCATCCAGCGGGGTCTTTCTTTTGCCCCCCTGTCGCACCGATAAGCCCGTACAGGCGCGAAACGGGGTTGGCGGGTGGTTTGGGGTGTACTGTTTGCCCCTAGTCGCCTCACATCGACATAGCTGAGACGCAGAAAACCGAAGGGTCTGCGAATTTCCACAGACCCTTGGGCTTCTTGGGGAGAGAAATGGGGCGAGTGAGGGGAATTGAACCCCCGACCTCTAGATCCACAATCTAGCGCTCTAACCGACTGAGCTACACCCGCCGTTGGGGGTGATGTAGTCGCTATGACGTTGACTCGTCAAGCGGCATGCTTGCCGCCGTGACATGGACCCCACATACTGCGGCAGGGTTGTTGTGTTGCTGGGGGAATACCATGGCTGACGCGCTGTTCACCGACGACTTCAAGGATACGCCATACTGGTGGGATGAGGCGCCCCGCGTGCTGTTGCCGGAGACCGCGCTGCCGGCAACCACCGACGTGGTGATCATCGGCTCGGGCAATGTCGGTCTCAGTTCGGCGCTGACATTGGCCCGCGGCGGCCGCGACGTGGTGGTCCTGGAATCCGAAGAAGCCGGCTATGGCGCCAGCACCCGCAACGCCGGCTATGTGGGGCGCAGTCTGTGGTCGAAATACAGCGCCCTCGAGGCCAAATACGGGGCCCGGAAGGCGGTTGAATTCTGCAACGAAACCGTGGCCTCCCACCACCATGTGGTCAAGTTGATCGAGAGCGAGCAGATCACCTGCCACTTCAATTACTGCGGCCGTTTCATTGCCGCCCAGACCCAGGCCCAGTACGACGCCCTGGAAAAGGACCTCGAGGCCATGCAGCGCCAGGGTGTGGAAATGGACGGCACCATGGTGTCGCCAAGCCAGGTTCGCGACCAGATCGCCACGGATTACTATCTTGGCGGCATGGTTCTTGAGGGCACTGGTTCGCTCCATCCCGGCCTGCTGCACAAGGGCCTGATGGAACGCGCCCTGAGCGCCGGCGCCGCAATCATTGACCGCACCCCGGTGACCGGTGTCGAGAAGGACGGTCAGCGCTTTACCGTGACGACCACCCGGGGCCGCATCAGCACCCGCGACGTGATCGTCGCCACCAACGGCTATACCGGCCCGCCGACACCCTATTTCCAGCGCCGGCTGGTGACCGTGCCCGCCTACATCATCGCCACTGAACCCCTGGGGCGCGAAAAGCTCAAGGAACTGTTTCCCACCGGGCGCACGGTGATCGACTCGAAGATCAACATCTACTTCACCCGGCAGTCGCCCGATGGCGAGCGCCTGCTGTTCGGCAGCCGCACCGGCATGCGTCAGGCCGACCTGCGTATTAAGGCGCGCGAGATTTACGGCGATATGCTTAAGGTTTTCCCCCAGCTCGAAGGCACCCGCATCAGCCATAGCTGGGACGGCAACATGGGTTTCACCTTCGACAAAATGCCCCACACCGGCCAGCACGAGGGCGTCGAATACGCCACCGGCCTGTGCGGCACCGGCATTCCCATGGGCACCTATCTCGGCCACAAGACGGCGCTCCGGGTGCTCGGCGACCCGGACGGCGCCACCGCCTTCGACGGCGAGCCGTTCCCGACCGCACCGTTCTACAACGGCAATGCCTGGTTCCTGCCCCTAACCATGGCCTGGTACAACCTGAAGGACCGCCTGACCGGCAGTTGACGGGCGTCGGCTACCGCCCGAAGCACTTGCGCAGGCGTTCGATCGCTTCCTCCAGCACCGCGTCCTCTTTGCAGAAGGCGAAGCGGGCGAAGTGGCGCACGTCGCCGGTGTCGTAGAACGCCGACAGGGGCACCGCGGTGACCCCGGCCTCGATAGTGATGTGGCGGCAGAATTCAACGTCGTCGCCGGTGAACCCCAGGGGCCGGAAATCGGCGCTGACGAAATAGGTGCCGGCGGACTCGATGACTCCGAAGCCGAGGTCAGCCAGACCCGCCGCCAGCAGGTCACGGCTGCGCTCCATCGCGCCGGCAAGGTCACTGAAATAGCCGTCGTCCTTGGCCAGCCCCTGGGCCACGGCGCGCTGCAAGTTGGGCGGCGTGGTGAAAGTGAGGAACTGATGCGCCTTGGCGACCGTGGCCAGGGTTTCGGGCGCCGCCACCACCCAGCCCACCTTCCAGCCGGTCAGCGAGAATATCTTGCCCGCCGAACCGATGCGAAGCGCCCGCTCGCGCATGCCGGGGAATGTCATCAGCGGCACGTGGCGGCGGTCGTCGAACAGCAGATGCTCGTAGACTTCGTCGCACACCGCATAGGCGTCGTGTGCGACCACCAGCTCGGCGATAAAGGCGAGATCATCATGGTCGAACACCTTGGACGCCGGGTTCATGGGCGAATTCAGCAGGATCAGCTTGGTGCGCTCGGAAAACGCCGCCGCCAGGGCCTCGCGGTCAAGACGCCAATGGGGCGGCTCGAGGCGCACCAGTTTCGGCGTCACCCCGGCGCGGCGCACGATGGGCAGATAGCTGTCGTAGAGCGGCTCAATGAGCACCGCCTCGTCGCCGGGCTCAAGCAGGCCGAACAGGCAGCTGGCCAGGGCCTCGGTGGCGCCCGAGGTCACCATAGTCTCGGTTTGCCAGTCTATATCGAGTCCGTAAAAGCGCCCGGAGTGATCGGCGATGGCCTGGCGCAGTTCCGGCAACCCCATCATGGGCGGGTACTGGTTGGGACCTTCAACGGTCGCTTCGGCGGCGGCGCGGCGCACATCCTCGGGGCCGTCGATGCCGGGGAAGCCCTGGCCCAGGTTGATCGACTTATGCTCGATGGCGAGCCGCGACATGACTTCGAACACCGTGGTGCCGAGTCCTGAAAATACGCTGTTGGCGGGTTTCACGTTCTACTCCCTAAGCCCTCGGCCAGACCGGATGGTGGAGATTGATGACATAGGGGTGCCGGTGGCGCAACGGCGCGTGGTGGTGAGCATGACTGTGGGGCTCACTGGTCTTGGCTTCGCCATGGTCGTGGTCGTGACGGTGGTGCTCGTCGTGGACATGAAGGTGCTCGTGCGCCATGGCCTCGTGGTGATGCGCC
>JAYGEF010000346.1:0-4481 GCA_046582535.1 Alphaproteobacteria bacterium | reverse complement strand
GGTGCGCGGCCATGGCGGCGAAATCGTCCTTGGCGAGTCGCCGGCCGGTGGTCTGCGCGCCACCGTGCGGTTGCCGGTCTAGACCTTCTCCGCGAGAATCTGGAGACCGGGTTTCAGTTTGAAGAAGCGCCTGCGTATTCGAAAGCCATGGCGTTCGAACAGGATGGTGATGGTTGTACGGTCGAAGAACTGCACATGGGTCGGCGGGCTGAACATGTCCCACGCGGTGACATCGGCCGGCACACGCCGGTGGCCGATGTCCGGCGTGGTGATGAAGACCCGCCCACCGGGCCGGGTAATTTTGGCCAGCACCGCCATGAACTGGCCGATGTCGGGGACATGCTCCATGACCTCCGAGGCGTGGACGAAGTCGAAGGTCAGACCATTGGTGGCGAAATCGTCGAAGTTCTGGTCGAAGAATCGCCGCCGGGGAAACCGCCGGCTGGCGTAGGCGATGGCCTGAGGGTCGATATCGACGCCCACGGCGCGGGCGCCAAAGCCGCCCATGGCCTCGGTCATGAAACCGCCGCCACAACCGATATCAAGCGCATCGCGGCCGCGCAGGTGATGAACGAAGCGCAGCGCCCGGATGCGCGCCCGGCGCAAACGCGAGTCGGCTTTGGGGTAAGCGTCGGCTGAAATGCCGCCACTGGTGCCGCCGTCATAAAGGGTGGCCAGGGCTTCGGACGTGGGCATGGGGTCCAGGTAGACAAAGCCGCACTGGCCGCAGCGGGCGAAGTCGTAGCCGTCCTTGCGGGCGAAGGGCGCGCCCGGCGCGGCGCCGCACACCCGGCAGACGCTGGCCTGGCTCAAAACATGCGCTCGCCGTTGGCGACCGGCGGCGTCACGGTAATCAGGCTGACCGCGCCATCATCATTGGCGAAACCCAATGTCAGCACGTCGGACATAAACGGGCCGATCTGGCGCGGCGGGAAGTTGACCACAGCGGCGACCTGACGGCCGATCAGCTCGTCGGGCCGGTATAGCTCGGTTACCTGGGCCGATGATTTTTTGATACCGATGGCATCGCCGAAATCGATCTTCAGCTTGTAGGCCGGCTTGCGCGCCTCGGGAAACTCGTCGCAGGCGACAATCGTGCCGACGCGAATATCAATCTTGAGAAAATCGTCGAAATCGATGGTCTCGGCGACCACGTTAGAATCCGTCATGAGGCTTACCCGACTCTGTTCGGAGCGATTATACCATCCGTGACCGGGCAACAAAAAGGGCCGCCCCCTACGGGACGGCCCTGAATGATCGAGTTTCGAAGCTTAGGACTTGGTGGCAATCGCCTGGAACTCGTCCATGCCTTCGACAACGCGCTTGTTGATGACGTCGAGGGTCTTGGCCTGAGTGGCCGTGGCGATGGCCGCGAGCTCGCGAACGTCGTCAACCGACTTCTCGAAGCTGTCCTAGGCGAAGGCCGCCTGCTTGACGGCGCCGGTCTTGGGATCGCTGACCGCCATCATACCGGTGACCACGGCGGCGTAGCCGTCCATGGTGCGACGGAGAATTTCAGACTGCAGAGCGGCGAAGGTCTTGGCGCCATCGGCGGCAATCTGATTGGCCGTGGTCAGCGCCTCGACATTGCGGCGCTGGACCGCCATGAAGGCGTCCATGTCGACGTTGGGCATGGCGAACGCGGCGGTCGGGTCGAAGTTCGGGGTGGCAGTGGACTTGGGCATCGGGGTATCTCCTGAAGGCGCGGGACGACCCGCTATGTTGCAGCGCACAATGATCTCTTAAACGGCTATGTATGCTTGCTCATAGTCCCTGTCAAGGGGTCTTTGTTGCAGTGCAGCAAATTAATTTCGAGGTTTGATCAGGCGGCTTCACCTTCGCCCTCCGGGGCCTCATTGCGCCGGCCCCGGAAGCGACACAGGGCCAACAGGCTCTCGGCCTGGCCGAGGCGCTTGTCGAGGGCGGCCATGGTCGCCGCCGCATCGTCGCTGTCGTCCTTGAGCCACACTCGCATGACCGCCAGATAGATCGCCGCCAGACCCTTGATGCGGATAATCCCCACCATGCCCGACGCGCCAATGTGGGCGGCTTCGAGCATCAGGGCCATGGAGCGGCGCAACAGGAACGCGCCGCACAGCGCCGACACCGGGTCGCCCAGGGACGCCCCGACCATGGAGCGCACCGCGTCCTTGTGCGGGCCGAGGGCGTCAAACCGCCGCATCATGACGTCGAACAAGCGGTCGCGCGGCGGCTGCTCGGCCAGGTCGCCATCACCACCGGCCAGGACTTCGGCGTCGGTGGCGCGAACGAAGGCGGATACGATCGATGCCTTGGACGGATAGATCGCCAGAACCTCGCCCAGGGTCAGATCGGCGGCGTCGACGACGTCGCCAAGGGTGGTATGGCGCCAGCCCTGCAGGGCCGCCAAGTCAAGCGCCCGGGCCATAATGTGGCCGGGCAGGTCCTTGGGTTTCTTGGCTTTGGTTGTCTTTTTGGCCATGACGGTCTCCCGTGGGGCCGGCGGTCCCGCCAAATCGGGACCGTTATCGCGCCCCTCACGGGTGCAAATGTAATCCTCGCAGGCAGAAATGCCAACGGCTTCGGCTAGTCGGCCAGATCCAGGGACCTCTGCGTGGCGGCGGCCACGGCGCGGGTCATGAGCTGTTGCAGGCCATCGTCGGCCATGAGAACGCCGAGCGCCGCATGGGTGGTGCCGCCAGGACTGGTGACGTTCTGGCGCAGGGTCCCGGGCGGCTCGTCCGACTGGGCGGCCAGGGCGCCGGCGCCGGCGACCGTGGCCAGGGCAAGGCGCCGCGACAGGTCGGCCGGCAGACCGGCCTCGATGCCTCCTTCGGCGAGGCACTCGATAAGCAGGAAAACGTAGGCCGGTCCGCTGCCCGATACGGCGGTGACCGCGTCGAGCAGGGATTCATCGTCGACCACCACGGCCTCGCCGACGGCGGCCAACAGAGTGCGGCAGGTCTCGGCCTGGGCCTGGTCGGCGACCTGGTTGGCACAGAGTACCGCGATGCCGCGGCCGACAGCGGCCGGCGTGTTGGGCATGGAGCGAACAATCGCCGCGCCATCTCCCAGGCAACGTTCGAGATAGCTGATGGATTTGCCCGCGGCGATGGACAGGTAGACCGTGTCCGGCCCGGCAAAGCGGCCGTAGGGCGGCACCACGTCGTCCATGACCTGGGGTTTGACCGCCAATACCACGATCCGTGGCGCGAATTGCGCATCGACGTGGTCGAGTTGGGATACCACCGCGACGCCGTGATCGTCCCGGGTCGCCTGGGCCAGGGCCTCGGCCGGTTCGACCACCACCACGTCGGTCGGTTTGAGTCCCGAGGAAATCCAGCCGCCGAGCAGGGCGCCGCCCATCTTGCCGCAGCCGACCAGCAAGACCGGCCCGGCTATGGTCGTCATGCCTCGCCGGCGGTCTCCAGGATCGCCGCCTCCATGGCCTCAGTCGGGCTCTTGCCGCCCCATAGGACGAACTGGAACACCGGGTAATAGCGCTCGCATTCGGCCAGGGCGGCCTGCATCAGATCGACCATCTGCTCGGCTGTCGCCCCGCCGCCGCCACGGAGCAGCATGGCGTGGCGAAACACCACCATGCCCTCGTCCGAGAACATGTCGAAGTGACCCAGCCACAAACGCTCGTTGATCATGGCGAGGAGAGGGTAGATCGACGCCCGGCTCGGCTCGGCCACTTTCATGTCGAAGGCGCAGGTGAAGTGAAGCGCCTCGCAATCGGTGCGCCAAGCAAACCACATGCGGTAGATGCAGGATGGCGCCGATATCTCGGTGACGATTTCGTCGTCGCCCTGGCGTTCGCAGGCCCAGCCATTGGCCGTGGCGATCTGTTCGACCGCATCGAGTGGATTGAATGCCAGGTCGCTGTCGTCAAGGGCCGCGTAAGCCATGCTCTAGTCCCCCGTGAAGCCGTTTAAATAGAACGGCCTGAAATAATCGAATGGCACGCCAGATTGCAACATCTTGTGGCGTGCCGCCCCCTCATACGCAATACGCAGTAGGTTGCCAGAGAGCGACGGCAAGCGCAACCGTTCCGTTGCAACAACCGGATTATTCCTCGGGCGCTGGCGGGCGCCGGGCTCTCAGGTGGATTTGTTGGCTGCCTTGCGGGGTTTGGCGGCGGCTTCCAGCTTAGCGATTCGGGTGGCCAGCCGGTCGTTCTCGGCGCGGGCCTCGGCGGCCATGGCCTTGACCACCTCGAACTCGTCGCGGTCGACCAGATCGAGACCGTCGAGCACCCGCTCGAACTGCTGGCGCAGACGCCCTTCGACCTCGTCCTTGAGGCCGGCGGCGACACCGGCGGCGCTTCCCGCCACTTTGGCGAGATCGTCGAGCAGGCGGTTGCGGCTTTGCATGGCGTTTGGCTTTCTGTGTAGCGGCTTGCCGATTATGGCCGTGGTGCGTGATGCTCGCAAGCACTGCCCCATGCGGCTATAACGGGCGCCATGATCGTAGTGACCGGCGGCGCCGGATTTATCGGC
>JAYGEF010000276.1:0-3837 GCA_046582535.1 Alphaproteobacteria bacterium | reverse complement strand
GCGTCCATCGAACACGTCAAGCGCTACACCACGCTGGGCATGGGCACCGACCAGGGCAAGACCAGCAATGCCAACGCAATCGCGATCATCTCCGAGCTTACCGGCGCTAACGCAAGCGACATCCAACACACCACGTTCCGGCCGCCCTATGTGCCCGTCAGCCTTGGCGCCATTGCTGCCGAGGCGACCGGGCCGCGCCTTGCACCGACCCGGCGCAGTGCATTTCACGACGCCAGCGCACGCGACAACGTCAGGTTCGTCACATCCGGCGATTGGCTTTACCCGCGGTATTACGCACGAGGTGGAGAGACCATGGCGCGGGCGATCGATCGCGAGGTCCTCAACACCAGGCGGCGTGTTGGCATGGTCGACATGTCGACGCTTGGCAAGGCAGACGTTCAGGGACGAGACGCCCTGACCTTCCTCGAGCGGGTTTATTGCAATGATCTGTCGCGGGTCGCCGTCGGCAAGCTTCGCTACAGTCTCATGCTGCGCGAGGACGGCATCGTGCTCGACGACGGTACGGTGTCGCGGCTCGGCGAGCACCACTATCTCCTGACCATGACGACCGCGAATTCCCGGCGGGTGTGGCTTCACCTGGAGATGCTGCGACAGGCGCATTGGCCCGAGCTCGATGTCAAGCTGGCCTCGGTCACCGACCACTGGGCGAACCTTGCCATTGCCGGCCCCGAGGCGCGTAGCCTGCTGTCGCGGCTTGAGCCCGACTTCGACATTGCAAACGGCGGGTTCCCGTTTGCGTCGGTCCGCCAAGGCCGGGTCGCGGGACTTCCAGCGCGGGTTTTCCGCGTCAGCTTCGCCGGTGAACTCGGTTACGAGATCAACGTCCCCGCAGGCTACGCCGAAACACTCTGGAGCCATCTCGGCGAGCTAGGACGCGACCTGGGCCTGATGCCGTATGGTTTGGAGGCTCTCGACGTCATGCGCATCGAGAAGGGGCACGTCTCGGCCGGCACCGAAATCGATGGCCGCACGATACCCAGCGACCTTGGTATGGATCGCATGGTCTCGAGCACCAAGGACTTCATCGGCCGCGCACTGCTCGACCGGCCCGCGCTATCGGCGAACGGACGCCGTCAGTTTGTCGGCCTCGTCCCCGATGACGGAGTCACGCCGATTCCCCTCGGCGCGCAGATCACGCGCGCGCCGTGGCGGGGAAAACCGCAAAGCACCATCGGTCACGTCACGGCAGCGCTCACCAGCCCGACACTCGGCCACCCGGTCGCCCTCACCTTGATCGAAGACGGTCGCTCGCGCATGGGCGAGAAGGTTTGGGCGGTGTCTCCCGTGGCGCAGAGCAGCGTCGAGGCGGTGATCACGCAGCCCGCCTTCTACGATCCCAGGGGAGAGCGCCTGCATGGCTAATCCAATCGCCGTGACCCCCGTCCTCGCCGCGCCGATCGAACGCTTCATTGCCGATCATGGCGTTGGCGGCGTGCTCACGCTCGGCGAATGCGTTGGGCGCACGATTACCAGACTGGAATGGCAGGCGGACGAAGACAGCGGAGGCGCCTTCCGCGGCGCGTTCGGCCGTGAGCAGTGCGCGGTAAACCGGTGCATGCGCCTTGAGGGGGCAATCGTTCAGCGCGTCGGTCCTACGGTGTTGTGGGTTTCGTCTGACCGGATGAACCCAAGGGAGGTCTCTGCCTGGATGGAACAGTACCGCCGCGCAATCTCTGCCGCGGAGGTTGATATCAGCCACGGTATGGTCGCTCTCTCGTGTCGCGGAGATGGCGTCGCCGATGCGCTGCAGGCCGGCATTCCCGCCGACTTGCACGAAGACGCGTTTCCGGTTGATGCCGTGATGCGAACCGTGTTCGACGGCCATGCTATCACACTACACCGACACCGGCCGTCGGCTTTCGATCTCTATGTCGGGCGTTCGCTCGCGGGGTCGTTCTGGGAGCGGTTCGCGTTGCGGCTCGCGGCCGCTCTATAGCGATTCCGGAGCGCCGGATTCGACCGCCATGTCCCTGAACACCTGGGTGCCCCAGTTGATGTCTTGTTCGATCAACTGACGCGCCCGTGCCGAGTCCCGCACACGAATGGCGCCAGCGACCTCGCTATGCATTCGCTGCCAATCACGCGTAAGACCGACGGTGCGCACGCCGTCGGCGAGAAACGGACCGGCCTGGGCCCATAGGCTCTCGGTTACGGATACCAGTTCGGCATTGCCCGCGCCGGTGTAGATCGTGAAATGGAACTCGTAGTTGCGCGAAAGATACTCACGCATATCGTCGCACTCGATGCTGTCATCCATTTGCTCGGCAAGTTCGGCCAGGCGATCGATCTGCGGTGTCGTGAGAAGCTGTGTCGCGAGTTCCGTTGCGATCCCTTCCAGACACGAGCGCACGAAGAAAAGGTCGGAGATGCGCTTTGGCGCCAATGTGGCAACGCGGAAGGAACGCT
Source organism: Alphaproteobacteria bacterium (assembly GCA_046582535.1). Taxonomy (GTDB): domain Bacteria; phylum Pseudomonadota; class Alphaproteobacteria; order JAAXGF01; family JAAXGF01; genus JAYZAP01. The sequence continues at coordinate 1,410 of JAYGEF010000276.1, read as the reverse complement.
TGGTCGATGACGTCAACGTCAGCGCACGTTCCGACACGAGGCGTTTGAGGGCTTCGCGTACCGGCATCATGGAGATGCCAAACTCGCCCGCGATGCCGCGGATCGACAGCGCCGCGCCCGGCTTGTAGTCACCGATAATCAACGCCCATTTGAGGCGTTGATAAACCTGCTCGTTGAGGGGGCTGTCAAGCTGAACCGAACCGGGTTTGACCGGGCCTCCGGTGTGGTCCCTGAGCACGTGCTTTTGCATATCATTCAGCCTTGTGGGTCTTATTTGGTGTTCGGCTGCTTGTCCAGACCGGATGATTCAAATAACCACGGCGTCACGCGCGGCGGCGCGCCGAGCCTGGATTTCGTCAAGCCAGTCTGTTCTGAGATCGGGTACAGACGTGAGAAGCAACTCCGTATAACCGTGATGCGGCGGTGTCAGGATTTCCTCCGTGGTGCCGTATTCGACCACTTCGCCGTTACACATGACCGCCACCGTGTCGGCGACCTTCGCGATCGTTGAAATGTCGTGCGAAATGAGGATGTAGGAGACGTGCAATCTCTCCTGCAGATCGCGGAGCAGCTCGAAAATAGCTTCCGCGACGATAGTGTCGAGCGCCGATGTGATCTCATCGCAAATTATCAGTTGGGGCTCCGCCGCCAGCGCGCGCGCGAGATTGATGCGCTGGCGCTGTCCGCCAGACAGCTCATGGGGGAACCTCCGCGCATAGGACGCCGGCAGTTCCACGAGTTCGAGCAACTCGGTGACCCGCTCGCGCGCTTCCAATTCACTCATGTCGAAGTAGAATCTCAGTGGACGGCCGAGGATCTTGCCGACCCGATGCCGGGGATTGAGCGCCACGTCCGCCATCTGAAATGCGAATTGAATGGCCCGCAGCTCGTCGCGGTCGCGTGCGCCGATGCTGCCCGCGAGCGGTTTCCCGTCGAGCCGGACGTCCCCGCTTTTGGCTGTCATCAATCCGGAGATGACCCGCCCGAGCGTTGTCTTGCCGGAACCCGACTCGCCGATCACGCCAAGTGTTCGCCCAGCCTCCACACTGACGGACACGGACCGCAAGGCGATATATTCGTGCTTAGGTCCATAGCCCGCGGTCACATTGGTGACCTCGAGCAGAGCATGTTCGTGCGTCGCGGCACCACCCTCGACCTTCGCCGAGCGCGCCGTCGGCAGCACCTCCGGCATGACATGGGCGGCGGCGATCAACATCTTGGTATAGTCCTGCGTTGGCTCGTGAACGATTTGTTCGACCGGCCCGTACTCGACCATGTTGCCATCCTTTAGCACCAGAATGTCGTCGGCAATCTGCGCCACGACGGCGAGATCGTGACTGACATAGATCGCGGAGGTATGCCTGTGGCGGATCAGTTTCTTGAAGGCCTGCAGCACCTCGATCTGGGTGG
>JAYGEF010000128.1:0-9131 GCA_046582535.1 Alphaproteobacteria bacterium | reverse complement strand
CGTCCATTTCCCGTCCCAATGCGGCCAGGGCCGTGGCGGCGATGTGGCTTGCCTTGAGGCCGGCGTCTTCGTACATGCCGTCCGGGCTGCCGTGGGCAACAAAGCGGTCGGGCAAGGTCAGGGGCCGGATCTTGAGGCCGGCGTCGAACAGCCCGGCGGTCGCCAGAAACTGCATCACCGCCGCCGCAAAGCCGCCCCGGCTGCCTTCTTCAACCGTCACCAGCACTTCATGTTCAGCCGCCAGGCGGCGGATCATAGCTTCATCAAGCGGTTTGGCAAACCGCGCATCGGCAACCGTCGTCGACAGGCCCCGCGCCTGCAGCTCGTCGGCCGCCTGGAGGCATTCCTGGAGACGTCCGCCAAGACTGAGCAGCGCCACCGTCGTGCCCTCGCGAACGATCCGCCCGCGGCCGATCTCAAGCGGCTCGCCCCGGGCCGGAATGTCGATGCCGATACCGTTGCCCCGGGGATAGCGGAACGCCGACGGCCGGTCGTCAATCGCCGCCGCCGTCGCCACCATATGGGTCAGCTCGGCCTCGTCCGCCGCCGCCATGATGACGAAGTTCGGCAGACAGCCGAGATAGGCCAGATCGAACGATCCCGCGTGGGTCGGACCGTCCGCCCCGACCAGGCCGGCCCGGTCGATGGCGAAGCGCACCGGCAACGACTGGATCGCCACGTCATGGACGATCTGATCGTAGGCGCGCTGCAAAAACGTCGAATAGATCGCCGCGAACGGTTTGTAGCCTTCCGACGCCAGGCCCGCCGCGAAAGTCACCGCGTGCTGCTCAGCAATGCCCACATCGAAGGCGCGATCGGGAAAGCGTTCGGCGAACTTGTTGATCCCGGTGCCCGACGGCATGGCCGCCGTGATCCCGACAATCCGCTCGTCGGCCTCGGCTTCGGCAATCAGGGCGTTGGCGAACACCGAGGTATAGCTCGGCGGGCCCAAAGCCCCCTTCTTCTGCTCGCCGGTCACCATGTCGAACTTGCTGACACCGTGGTACTTGTCCGCCGCCTGCTCCGCCGGGCCGTAACCCTTGCCCTTCTGGGTCACCACGTGGATCAGCACCGGACCCTGCTCGGCGCTGTCGCGCACATTCTTCAGCACCGGCAACAGGTGCTCAAGATTGTGGCCGTCAATGGGACCCACATAAAAGAACCCGAACTCCTCGAACAAGGTGCCCCCGGTGACCATGCCGCGAGCGTATTCCTCGGCCCTCCGCGCCGCGTTCTCCAGGGGACGGGGGAACTTCTTGGCCATCTCCTTGGCCAGGTGGCGGATCGAACGATAGGGTTTCGACGAGATCAACCGCGACAGATAGGCGCTCATGGCGCCCACCGCCGGGGCGATCGACATGTCGTTGTCGTTGAGGATGACGATCAGCCGGGTGTTCATGGAGCCGGCGTTGTTCATGGCCTCGTAAGCCATGCCCGCCGACATGGCGCCATCGCCGATCACCGCGATGACCTCGTTGCTACCGCCCGCCAGATCCCGCGCCACCCCCATGCCCAGGGCGGCCGAGATCGAAGTCGAGGAATGGGCCGCACCGAAGGGGTCGTATTCGCTCTCGCTGCGCTTGGTGAAGCCATACAGGCCGCCGGCCTGGCGAATGGTCCGGATACGATCGCGCCGGCCGGTCAGAATCTTGTGCGGATAGGACTGGTGCCCGACATCCCAGATCAAACGATCCGTCGGCGTATCGAACACGTGATGCAAGGCCACGGTCAACTCGACAACACCCAGCCCGGCGCCGAGATGACCGCCGGTCTCCGACACCGCATCAATGGTCTCAAGACGCAGCTCGTCAGCAAGCTGACATAATTCCTCAACCGACAAATCACGCATATCACGCGGTTCATCAACACGGTCCAGCAACGGCGTCTGGTTGGATCGGATCACCGTCCCCTCCCCGATGTGGTCACCATGTCAGTTCCGGCGATCAATGACGAAACGTGCGGCATCTTTTAGGAGAATGGCCCCCTCGCCAAAGGAATCAAGCCGCCCGATGGCGCTATCAATCAGTTGGCGGGAATAATCGCGGGCGCCTTCGTGGCCCAGCAGGTCGATAAACGTGGCCTTGCCGTGGTCCGCATCCTTGCCCACCGCCTTGCCGAGCTCGGCCTCCGTGCTCTCGATATCGAGCAGGTCGTCGGCGATCTGGAAGGCCAGGCCGAGATCGCGGCCATAGGCCGCCAGGGCCTGGCGATGGTCCGGCGAGGCCTCGCCGAGAATGGCGCCGGCCTCGCAGGAAAACGCGATCAGGGCGCCGGTCTTGAGATTCTGCAGGCGGGTAATGCCGGCCAGGTTGAGGTCGTTGTCGGCCGCCGCCAGGTCGATCATCTGGCCACCGACCATACCGGCGGGGCCGGCCGCCATGGCCAGCCCGCTGACCAGCTCGCAGCGCACCGACGGATCCGGGTGAGTCGCGTTACCAGCCAGCACCTCGAAGGCGTAGGTCAGCAGCGCATCACCGGCAAGGATCGCCGTGGCTTCGTCGAACTGGATGTGGCAGGTCGGCTGGCCCCGGCGCAAGTCATCGTCGTCCATGGCCGGCAGGTCGTCGTGGACCAGGGAATAACAGTGGATCATCTCGATCGCGGCACCCGTGCGTAACGCCGGCTCGCCTTCGACGCCGAACAACCGCGCACTGGACACTGTGAGGAACGGCCGCAGCCGCTTGGCGAAGGCCAGGGTGGCGTAGCGCATGGCCTCGACGACCCTACCCTCATGGCCGTTGGGTTCGGGCAGCAGGCGCGCCAAAGCGTCGGTCACCGTCTCGGCGGTCTCGTTCAGCGCCTGACTGAACCCGCTCATTCGATACCGGCGGGTTCGCTGTCGAGGGAACCGTCCGCCGCTTCGACGATCTTGTCGATCTTGGCCTGGGCTTCCTTGAGCTTGTCCTCGCAATGGCGCTTGAGCAACGCGCCGCGCTCATAGGACTGAATGGCTTCGTCGAGCTTGCCCTGTCCGGTTTCAAGCTCGCCAACGATTTCCTCGAGCTGTGCGAGGGCGTCCTCGAAACTCAGCTTCTTGATGTCCGCAGGCAATTCTGTCTTGGCCATAAGTTCCCCCTTGTTGGCTGGAGTTTACGCAGCCGCCCCGCTCTATACAACCGCTCTAGGCGGACATCAGGGCGCGCACGTGGGCCGCCGCCGAGCGCCCCAGGGCACCCAGGTCGTAGCCGCCCTCAAGGGTCGATACCAGGCGCCCGTCACAGCAGTCGTCGGCGACTCGGGATATCTCGGTAGTGGCCCAGGCGTAATCATCCTCATGGAAGTTCAGCATGGCCAGCGGATCGTCGGCGTGGGCGTCGAAGCCGGCCGAAATCAAAATAAAGTCCGGCGCGAAATCGGTCAGGGCGGGCAGGATCGTGCCGGTCATGGCGGCGCGGAACTCAGCGCCACCGCCACCCGCCGCCAGGGGCACGTTGACGATGTTGCCGACCCCTTGCTCATGAGCCGCGCCGCTGCCGGGGTAGTGCGGGTACTGGTGGGTCGAGCCGAAAAACAGGTCACCGTCAGCCTCGAACATATGCTGGGTGCCGTTGCCGTGGTGGACGTCGAAATCGACCACCGCCACCCGATTCAAGCCATGGACAGCCCGGGCCTGGGCGGCGGCGATCGCCACATTGTTGAACAGGCAGAACCCCATGGCATGGGCCGGCTCCGCATGATGACCGGGCGGGCGCACGGCGCAAAAGGCATTCTTGCCATCGCCGGCCACCACCGCATCGACCGCGGCACAGACAGCGCCCGCCGCCCGCAACGCCGCTTCGCCGGAACCCGGCGACATGGCGGTATCGGGGTCGAGTTGCACCCGGCCCTCGGCCGGCACGGCGCCGAGTACATGGCTCACATAGTCGCCACGGTGCATGCGCTCGAGCTGGGCGATCTCGGCGCGGGGCGCCTGGCGCCGTTCCAAAGCATCGAATTCACCGGAACCCAGGGCCGCGAGCACCGCCCGCAGGCGATCAGGCATTTCCGGATGTCCGGCACCCTGATCGTGGTCGAGGCAGGACGGATGAGTTAATAGCAGCGTGGTCATGGCGGTCCTCGTCGGGGTCTGGCGGGAGTGTTCCACATCGCCATCCGTGGTGCCAGATATCCCATCGACCAGCGGCTATCGCCATGGCATCCAGGAAACCGCCGGTGTATGGTCCCGTCACCATGACAGTCCGACATTTTATATTCCTGGTGGCCATGTACGCCGCCGCCATCGCCGTGACGCCGCAGACCCGTGCCCAGGACGACGCAACCCTGGTCCAGGTGGACCCCGTCGTGCGGGAACCTTTGACCCAGAAGTTCACGGTGATCGGCCGGCTGGTGGCACGCCAGCACGGCGAGGTCGCGGCCCGCATTCCCGGCCCCGTGGCGGAGATGCGCGTGCAAATTGGCGATCGGGTCGTCAAGGGTGACATCATCGCCGTGATCGACCGCTTGCGCCCGATATTGCGGCGAGATATTGCCGCTGCCGAGGTCGCCGCGAGCAACGCCGGTCTGGCCACCGCCGAGGCCCGCCACGCCATGGCCCTGGCCGGTGTCGGCCAGGCCGAAGCCCGGCTTACCCAGGCCCGCCAGGAACTCGCCCGTATCGAGAAACTTCGCAATTCGACGGCGTTTTCGCCGGCCCGGTTCGACGATCAGCAACAGCTCGTGGCGGCAGGCACCAGCGAGGTCGATTTTGCCCGGGCCACGGTCCGCGAAGCGCTGTCGTTGATCGAGCAAAGCCGGGCGGCCATCCTTCGGGCCCGCGCCACCCTCAAAATCGCCGACGACGATCTGCGCCACACCGAGGTCCGCGCACCGTTCGACGGTGTTGTCACACTGCGTCATACGGAGGTCGGTGCGTTTGTCGAGACCGGCAGCCGGGTCATCACCCTGATCAACGATCGCGACATCGAGATCGAAGCGGACGTACCTTTCGAGCGACTCAACGGCCTGACCCCAGGCGTCGAGATAGCGTTCCGCCTCGATGACGGCGTACCGCGAATTGCGACCGTGCGAGCCATCGGCGTCGAGGAGAATTCGCGCACCCGCACCAGGCCCGTGCGTTTCATGCCCCTGTTCGACAGCGACCACGACAATCTCGCCGACGGCCAGTCGGTAACGATCGACCTGCCCATCGGGCCTCTCCGCGACGTGGTCTCCGTGCACAAAGACGCCATTGTCCGCAACGTCACCGGCGCCGCCGTCTACGTGGTGGTCGACGGCATTGCCGAGCATCGCCTGGTCAGTCTCGGCGAAGCCATCGGCACCCGCTTCGAAGTGCTCGACGGCGTGACCCCCGGCGAGGTCGTGGTGGTGCGCGGCAATGAGCGCCTGATGCCGGGCCAGGCCGTGCGCTTCGACGGCCAGTCCTAGTGAAACCCTCGAGTCGTATATGAACCTCATACAGACCGCCATTCAGCGGCCCATCGCCGTGGTCGCGGCGGTGTTGATGACGGTGATGTTCGGCCTGTTGGCCCTGCGCACCATTCCGATCCAGCTGGCGCCCGACGTGCGGCGCCCGGTCATTACCATCACCACCAATTGGTTGGGCGGCGCGCCGGCCGAGATCGAGCGCGAAATCATCAACCGCCAGGAAGAGGTGCTCAAGGGCCTCGAGGGCATGACCGAGATCGAGGGCCGCTCCCAGGACGGCCGCTCGCGGCTGACTCTCGAATTCAGGGTCGGCCAGAACATGGACCGGGCGCTGCTGTTGGTGGCCAACCGCCTTGACCGGGTGACCGGCTATCCGGCCGAGGTCGACGAACCAACGCTGCGCACCGCCGGCGCCGAGGACCAGTCCATCGCCTGGTTCGTGCTGCGCCGCCTCGACGGTAACGACCGCGCCATGAACAGCTATGGCGACTTCGCCGCCGACGTCATTCAGGACCGTATCGAGCGGGTACCCGGCGTCGCCCGGGTCGATGTCTACGGCGGCTCCGAGCGCGAGTTGCGGGTCACCATCCATCCCGAGCGAATGGCCCGATACGGCCTCACCGTACCCGCCGTCATCGGCGCCATGCGGGCGGCCAATCTATCGGTCTCGGCGGGCGATGTGGAGGAAGGCAAGCGGCGCTATGTGGTGCGCGCGGAATTCGAGCTCAACACCGTCGAGCAGGTCCAGGCCGTGGTGCTGCGGAGCGACGTCGACACGGAATCGGGCCGCTTTGCCCGGGTCACCGTGGCCGATATCGCCGATGTGGCCTTCGCCTACAAGAAGTCGGTTTCCTACATCCGATACAACGGCGAAGCGGCGCTGGGCATGTCGGCCAAGCGCGAGGCCGGGGCCAATGTCATCGAGACCATGGCCGGCATTCGCGAGGCCGTCGTAGAATTGCAACAAGGCCCGGTGGCCAACGCCGATCTGCACTTCCGCCAAGTCTACGACGAGACCGTCTACATAAATTCAGCGATCGATCTGGTGCGCCAGAACATCTGGGTCGGCGGCATTCTGGCGGCGCTTGTCCTGATGCTGTTCCTGCGCTCCCTGCGCGCCACCCTGGTGATCTCCCTGGCCATCCCGGTTTCGGTCATCGGCGCCTTCGTCGCCATGGCCGCCATGGGCCGGTCGATCAACGTGGTCTCCCTGGCCGGCATCGCCTTCGCCGTGGGCATGGTGGTCGACGCCGCCATCGTGGTGCTGGAAAACATTTTCCGACTGCGCGAACGGGGCGTGCCCCTGTTCGAGGCCGCCTATCGCGGCGCCTCGCAGGTGTGGAGCGCGGTGCTGGTCTCGGCCCTGACCACGGTGGTGGTGTTCATCCCCATTCTGGTGCTCGAACTTGAGGTCGGGCAATTGTTCCGCGATATCGCCGTGGCCATTTCGGTCTCGGTTGTGCTGTCCCTGGTGGTGGCGATCACCGTGGTGCCGGCCCTGGCGACCAAGTTGTTGGCCAATGTATCGGATAATCCGGTGCGCCTGCCGGGTATCGACCATCTTGCCCGGGCCTTCTCGTCCGGGGTGCTGGGATTTGTCGATTTCGTGGTGCGCAGCCGGCTGCGCTCGCTGATCGTGGTGGCGCTGATCTGTGGCGCCGCTGGCGGCGCCACCGTGAGCTTCATGCCCAAGCTCGAATACCTGCCCAACGGCAATCGCAACCTGGTGTTCGGCTTCCTGCTGCCGCCGCCAGGCTACAACCTGGAAACCACCGTCAAGATCGCCGAAGGCATCGAGCAGACCATCGCGCCGCTGTGGGATCCCAACATTGACCAGTCGACCCTGCCCGGCAATCCGCCCCGGATGGACCGGTTTTTCTTTGTCGCCTGGCGCGGCAGCACCTTCCTGGGCGCCGCCGCCGAGGACCCGTCACGGGCCGCCGAACTGATCCCTATCCTCCAGGCGCCGGCCTTCAAGGAGCCCGGCACCTATGGTTCGATCAGCCAATACCCGCTGTTCGGCCGCAGCCTGGGCGGCGGACGGTCCATCAAGCTCGATATTTCCGGCCCTGATCTCGCCCAGGTACTGGCCACCGCCAGCGATGCCATCCAGCTGGTCGAGGCCGCCCTGCCTCTGGCCGAGGGCAATCAGTACCGGCCCATCCCCGGTCTTGAACTGGGGGCGCCGGAATTGCGGGTGATCCCCGATCCGGTGCGCATCGCCGACAACGGCATGACCGCGACCGGGTTGGCCCAGAGCATTGATGCCTATAATTCGGGCCTGCGGGTGGCCGAAATCACCGTCGATGGCAGGCGCATTGATCTGACCCTTCAGGGACCCCAGGGCCATGTCAACCAGACCCAGGGCCTGGGCCAGATTCCCATTGTCACCTCGGCCGGCCTGATCCTGCCGCTTAGTTCCCTGGCGACCATCGTGCAGACCATGGGGCCGACCGAAATTCGCCACCGCGACCGGGTGCGCACGGTAACCATCGACATCCAACCGGCTCCCGATATGCCTTTGGAAACCGCCATTGAGATCGTGCGCAACGAGATCATTGCGCCCATGGAGGCCGCCGGCATGCCGCCGGGCATGCGCCTCGGCCTGTCGGGCACCGCCGACAAGCTGACCCAGACCTGGAGCGCCATGAAGCTGTTCCTGGCCATCGCGATTGCTATTACGTATCTGCTGATGGCGGTGCTGTTCGAGAGCTTCGCCTACCCGCTGATCATCATTCTCTCGGTGCCGCTGGCCACTGCCGGCGGCATGGCCGGGCTGGTGGGGCTCAACCAGTTCACCTACCAACCGCTCGACATGCTGACCATGCTGGGTTTCGTCATTCTGATCGGCATCGTCGTCAACAACGCCATCCTGCTGGTTCACCAGACGCTTTACCTGATTCGCGAGGAAGGCCTTGATGACCGCGCGGCGATCCGCGAGGCGACCAAGAACCGGCTGCGGCCGATCTTCATGTCGACCATCACCAGCGTCGTCGGCATGTTGCCTCTGGTGCTGATTCCCGGCGCCGGTTCCGAACTTTACCGGGGCCTGGGTTCGGTGGTGGTCGGCGGCTTGTCGCTGTCGGCGATTCTTACCCTGGCCATCATTCCGCCGCTCATGAGCATCTTCCTGAGCTTCCACGCGGCCCACCGCTCCGAGGCCGCTCACGCCTTCGATGGTGATAGCAGCGCGGCCTACGGCTCAGCGGTGTCGCGGTCCAACTCTTTGTAATCGCCGGTTCGCAGATGGCACGAAGCCTGGTGGCCGCCGTTGCCGTCGGCACCGCGCAGTTCCGGTGATTCTTCGGCGCAGACCGGCGCCGCGATGGGACAGCGCGGGTGGAAGGCGCAGCCCGATGGCGGGTTGAGCGGGCTCGGCACGTCGCCTTGCAGGACCACACGCTCGCGCCGCCCGATGGTGCCGGGCACGGGCACGGCGGAGAGCAGCGCCTGGGTGTACGGGTGGCGCGGGTCGCGATACAGGGTGTCGCGGTCCGTGAGCTCGACGATGCGCCCGAGATACATCACCGCGACCCGGTCGCTGATATGCTCGACCACCGCCAGGTTGTGAGAAATGAACAGCAGGGTCAGGCCGAGCTCGCGCTGGAGTTCCTTCAGCAGGTTCAGCACCTGAGCCTGAACCGAGACGTCGAGGGCGGAGACCGGCTCGTCGCAGACCACGAACTTGGGCTTCAGAATCAACGCCCGGGCGATACCGATGCGCTGGCGCTGACCGCCGGAGAACTCGTGGGGGAAGCGCTGGGCGT
>JAYGEF010000127.1:0-9109 GCA_046582535.1 Alphaproteobacteria bacterium | reverse complement strand
CGACCAGGCGGCGAAACATGTTGGGAATGCGAAAAGCGACGAAAAACGCGTCCGCCACCGGCCCGGCGCCCAGCACCGTGGCGATAAGAATATCGCGCAGGAAGCCCAGAATACGACTGAGCATGGTGTAGCCGCCCACGGTGGCGGCGCGTCGGATCAGTGCCATGGGCCGCTCATAACGACTGTTCGCGGCGAAATAAAGACAGCAACATCACTCCGCCGCACTCGCCTCGGCACCGGGCTCGGCCAGGGCCTCGAGCAGGCAGCTGCGAATTTTCTCGATTTGACCTTCGTGATCAACCTTCAGACCGTAGACGTCCTTGACGTAAAACACGTCGACCACACGCTCGCCGTAGGTCGAGATATGGGCGGTGACGATGGACAGGCCGAGTTCGCTCAACGTCTTGGTTACGTCGTAGAGCAGCCCCGGCCGGTCGCGGCCGTTGACCTCGATAACCGTGTGGCGGGTGCTGGCGTTGTTGTCCATAAGCACCCGCGCCTTGACCGTGAACACCGCCGCCGCCCGCCGCGACAGGCTGCGCCGGTGGGCCAGGGCCTCGCCCGGGTCGCGGCGGCCGTCGAGAGCCTCGCCAACCAGGGCCGTAAGCCGGTCGCGGTGATCAGGGCGGTCGAACGGCCCGCCGGCGGCATCCTGGAGCCACAGAATGTCGAGGGCGATCCGGTCTCTGGTGGTAAAAATTTTGGCATCGACGATGGTCGCCCCAGCCACCGCCACGGCCCCGGCAAACTTGGAAAACAGACCCGGCTGATCAGGCGCCACCAGCACCACCTCGGTGACGCCATGGTGTTGATTGACCCGGCTGTCGAGTACCAGGGGCGCACCCGTTTGGTCAGCCTCATCGAGGGCAATCGCGTGGCGGGCGTGGCTCTCGGCGTCGAAGCCCAACCAATAGGGCGGGTAGAGTCGGTCGAGATGGCGCTCGATACGAGCGGCCGGCCAGCTGCCGGGTGGGCCCGCAAGAATCAAGGCGACCGCATCCTTGGCGGCGGCCACCCGCCGGCCCTTCTGGTCGGCCGCATGACCACCGGACATAACCTCGGCGGCATGGGCGTAGAGCTGGCGCAGCAGCGCCCCCTTCCAGGCGTTCCACACCGTCGGGCCGACCGCCCGGATGTCGGCGGCGGTCAGCACCAGCAACAGGCGCAGGCTCTCGAGTGACTGCACCTCGGCGACAAAATCGTCGATGGTCTTGGGGTCGCCCAAATCACGGCGAAAGGCGGTGTTGGAAAACAGCAGGTGATGACGCACCAGCCACGCGGTCTGCTCGACCTCTTCGGGACTGAAGCCGAGCCAGGCCCCCAGCTCGACTGCGATTTCGGCGCCTTGCTCGGAGTGGTCGCCGCCCCGGCCCTTGGCAATATCGTGCAGGAAGGTGGCGAGATAGAGCACCCGGCGCGACAGCACCTCGTGGATGATCCCGGTGGCCAGCGGCAGGGTTTCGGCATAGTCACCGCGCTCGATGGCGGCGAGCACGCCGACCGCCCGGATGGTGTGCTCGTCGACCGTATAGACGTGGTACATGTCATGTTGCACCTGGGCCACCACACGGCCGAAATCAGGCACTAGGCGGCCCAGCACACCGGCCTCGTTCATGCGCCGAAGGGCGGTCTCCGGATCGTGACGCGAGGTTAGAATATCGAGAAATATCTTGCCGGCCTCGGGCGACGAACGCATGACGGCGTCGATGCGCCGGAGGTTCTGGGTGATTAGCCGGAGCGTCGCCGGGTGAATGTCGATGCCGCGGGAATCGGCCACCTGGAACAACCGCACCATGGCCACCGGATCGTCGGCGAAGGCATCGTCATGGGCGATCATGAGCCGGCCGCGCTCGACCACGAAACCGTCGACCTCGCGCCGCAGTGCGCCCCACAGGGGTAGTTGCGCCAGGGGGCTGACCCGGTGCTCAGCCTCAAAGGCGGCGCAGAAAATGCGTGTCAGGTCACCGACATCCTTGGCCACCAGGAAATAGTGCTTCATGAAGCGCTCGACACCACTGAGGCCCGCCCGATCCACGTAGCGCAGGCGCCGGGCCATCTCGGGCTGGACATCGAAGGTCATGCGCTCCTCGGGGCGGCCGGCGAGATAATGCAGCTGGAAGCGCAGGGTCCAGAGGAAGGTCGCCGCCTTGGCGAACTTGCCGTGCTCCTCGGCTGTGAGTACATCGCGCGCCACCAGATCGGCCACGTCATCGAGCCGATAGAGGTACTTGGCGATCCAGAACAGAGTGTGGAGATCGCGCAGGCCGCCCTTGCCGTCCTTGATATTGGGCTCAAGCACATAGCGCGAGTCGCCCATGCGCTCGTGACGCTGGTTGCGCTCCGCCAGCTTGGCACCGACAAACTCGGCCGCCGTGCTCTCGACCAGTTCGTCGCGGAATCGTCGGCGCAAGGTCGCCGCCAGCGGCGCGTCGCCGGCCACCAGCCGGGCTTCCACAAGAGTCGTGCGGATGGTCATGTCGGCGCCGGCGTCGGCCAGGCACTGATCCACCGTCCGGGTGGCGTGGCCAACCTGAAGACCCAGGTCCCACAGCATATAGAGTACGAACTCGATGAGGCGCGTGTCGCCCGGCGTGGCTTCGCCATGGAGCAGGAACAGCAGATCGACATCGGAGAATGGCGCCAGTTCACCCCGGCCATAGCCGCCGACGGCGACCACGGCGAGAGCTTCGGTATTGCTCATCTGAGCAGCCGCGTCATGGAGCGTGCCAATGATGCCATCGATCAAGCAGCTGAGAGCGGCCGCCGAATCCGTGCCCGAGGCGCCGGACTCGAACTGGCGGCGAATCTCGGCCCGACCCTCGGCCAGCTCCGCCTTAAGGCGTTCAAGCAGGGCGTCGCGGTCCACGGTCACGGCTCGTCCCCGACCAGCGGTTTGAGGCGGTAAATCAGCTCCAGGGCGTCCTTGGGCGAGAGCTCGTCCGGGTTGACCTCGGCCATGGCGACATCGAGAGGCGACGGCCCCGCTTTGGCGGCGGTCGTGGCAGCCGGCGCGGCGGTGAATAGCGGCAGGTCGTCAGCGAGGCGCGAGAGATCGGCCGATTGCTCGCCTTGCTCAAGAGCGCTCAGCACCTCTTCGGCGCGGCTCACGACCGCATCCGGGAGCCCGGCGAGCCGGGCCACGTGAATGCCGTAGGAGCGGTCGGCGGCGCCGGGGCCGACCTCGTAGAGAAACACCACGTCGCCCTGCCATTCCTTGACCCGCATGGTGTGGCAGCTTAGCGCGTCGAGCTTGGCAGCCAGGGCCGTGAGCTCGTGGAAATGGGTGGCGAACAGGGCCCGGCAGCGGTTGACCTCGTGGAGATGTTCGACCGCCGCCCAGGCAATGGACAGGCCGTCGTAGGTCGCGGTGCCGCGGCCGATCTCGTCGAGAATGACCAGGGCGCGCTCACCGGCCTGGTTGAGGATGGTCGCGGTCTCGACCATTTCAACCATGAAGGTGGAGCGCCCCCGGGCCAGGTCGTCGGCCGCCCCGACCCGGCTGAACAGGCGATCGACGACGCCGATGTGGGCGCTCTCGGCGGGCACGTAGGAGCCCATCTGGGCGAGAATGGCGATCAGCGCGTTTTGCCGCAGAAAGGTGCTCTTGCCCGCCATGTTCGGTCCGGTCACCAGCCACAGCCGCTGGTCGCCCCCCAGGTCGCAGTCGTTGGGTATGAAACCGCCGGCCTCGCCGGCCGGGGCCAGGGCCTCGACCACCGCATGGCGGCCGCCTCTGATATCGAAGGCCAGGCTGTCATCGACCAGCGGGCGGGTGAAATTTCGCGCCACCGCCAGATCGGCCAAAGCGCTGGCCAGATCGATGCCGGCCAGGGCGCGGCCGGCCAGGGCAACCTCGTCGGCCCGCGCGGTGACTTCGCCGACGAGATCGTCAAATATCCTGAGCTCAAGCGCCCGGGCGCGGTCGGCGGCCTGACTGATCTTGCTCTCAAGCTCGCCGAGCTCGACGGTGGAGAAGCGCACGGCGCTGGCTAGGGTCTGGCGGTGAATGAACGGCTCGGTGATCTTGTCGGCGTGGGTCGGCGTGACCTCCACGTAATAACCCAGCACGTTGTTGTGGCGCACCTTGAGGGTCGCCACCCCGCTGATCTCGCGATAGCGCGTCTCAAGCCCGGCGATCAACCGCCGGCTTTCATCGCGCAGCGCCACCAGTTCGTCGAGGTCGGGGGCATAGCCGGTTGCGATGAAGCCGCCGTCGCGGCTGAGCAGCGGCAGGTCAGGGCTGAGCGCCCGGGCGAGGCGGTCGATCAGGGTGTCGTGGCGGCCAAGGTCTTCGTCGAGGGTGGCGATTTCATCAGGCGCGGTGGTCAGACCGGGTTCGGCAAAATGACCGCGCAGCACCGAGGCCTGGGCCAAGCCGTCGCGCACGGCGGCCAGGTCCCGGGGACCGCCCCGGCCGACCGTGAGCCGCGACAGGGCGCGCTCCAGGTCCGGGCAGCGGGCGAGAACCTCGCGCAGCAACCCGCGCAATCGGCTCTCGGTAACGAAGAACGCAACCCCGTCAAGACGACGGTCGATGGCCGCCGCATCGGTCAACGGCGCCGCCAGCCGGGCCGAGAGCAGCCGCGCGCCGGCGCCGGTGACGGTACGGTCCATGGCGCTGAGCAGACTACCGCCACGCTCGCCGGACATGCTGATGTGGAGTTCGAGATTGCGCCGGGTGGCGCCGTCAATGGCCATCATCGACCCCTGGGCCAGTACCCGGGGTGGGCTGAGCCGTGGCATCCGTCCCTTCTGGGTCAGCTCGACATAGTCAACCAGCGCGCCGCAGGCGCCGAGTTCCGCGCGGCCGAACTGACCGTAGGCATCGAGCGCCGCGACACCGTAAACCGCCTTGAGCCGGCGCTCGCCGGCGACGCTGTCAAACCGGGCGCCGGGCAGCGGCGTCAGGGCCGCCTTCCACTCGGCGAAAACCTCGAACAGGGCGGGGCGTTCGAGCAGACTGTCGGACACCAGCAACTCGCCGGGCTCAAGCCGGCCAAGCTCGGCGGCCAACGCCTCCAAGGCCACCGGCTGGACGCTGAACTCACCGGTCGACATATCGAGCCAGGCCAGAGCCAGGGCGTCGCCGGCCCGGCCCACGGCGGCCAGATAGTTATGCCGCCGGGCATCCAACAGACTGTCTTCGGTAATCGTACCGGGGGTGACGATGCGCACCGCCGCGCGCTTGACCAGGGCCTTGCCACCGCGCTTGCGGGCCTCGGCCGGATCCTCCATTTGCTCACAGATCGCCACCTTGAGGCCGGTGCGGATGAGGCGCAGGAGATAGCCGTCGCTGGCGTGGACCGGCACCCCGCACATGGGAATGTCCTCGCCGTCGTGCTTGCCACGCTTGGTCAGGGTGATGTCGAGGGCCTTGGCTGCGGTCACCGCGTCGTCGAAAAACAGCTCGTAGAAATCGCCCATGCGGTAGAACAGCAGGCAATCGGGATGGTCCGCCTTGATGGCGAGATACTGCACCATCATGGGCGTCACCCGGTCGCCGCCTGGGGCGGGAGCAGTGGCAGTGGTGGCGCTCTTGTTCATGGCGTTTTGTGGCTCGGCATTTGCGGCGCCAAGCTAGCACATTGGCCGCGCCGATTCACGGGGGCGAATCGAGAGCCGAAATGACCGCCATGTTTTTCAAGGTCTGGGCGCAGGCGACCGCGGCCTCGGCGCCTTTGATCCTGAAATGATCGAAAAAGAATTTAAGGTGATCATCGTGATCGTGGAACAGCTGGGGCGTCAGCACCGCCGAGCTAATCGGCACCTCCGAATCCAGTTGCACCCGCATCATGCCGTCGATAATGGCGGTGCCGACGAAGTCGTGGCGATAAACGCCGTCATCGACGATCAGCCCGGCGCCAACGATGATGCCATAGCGCCCGGTCGCCACCAGGCGCTTGGCGACAAGGGGTATTTCCAGGCCACCGGGAACCTCGAAGACATCGACCCGGTCCGGCGACAGGTCATGGTTCTCGATTTCAGCAAGAAACGAGTCTCGGGCCTGATCGACGATGTCCTTGTGCCAACAAGCCTGAATAAAAGCGATTCGTCCGTCATACATCTGTGCGCCACCCTCGGCTGGAGTTCGGATTTGGGGCGAGCACGGACGGCGACGGAAGCCATGAAACAATGGCATCTCGGGCATCCCGTTCTCTTCCATCCGGACTATGACCGTCGGCTCCGGAGTCATACCAAGGAGCAGAGATAGAGACCTATAGAGACGGCTTCCCGTGGTTTTCGGCTAGGCGCGCCTGTCGCCGCGATGCCTTGCATCGCAAGACAGGCGGAACGACGTCCGAGAGCCACGGGAAGCCGCCGTTCCGGTCGCGTCTGCTCACCCCCGGCGTGCGTCAGGAAGCCTAACCGATGCGCTGCATCGCTCGCGGCTCCCTTCCTACCCGGGAATAAGCCGACACGATCTCTAGGGGTCTTTATCACCGCGGGTTGGTATTAGGTCGGCGAGACGCTTTCAATCGCCGCGTTGAAGGCCGCCACCGCTGCCCCGGGGCCTTGCGCATGGCCCCACACGGCGGCGCTGATTGCCAGGAAATTCGCTCCCGCTGCAACCATGGCCGGCGCGGTCGCCACGGTGATGCCGCCGACCGCGGCGCAGGGCGTCTCCATCAGATTGTCCCACCACGACAGAATGTCGGGCTCGATGACGTTGGCATCGGGCTTGGTGGTCGATGGGTAGAAGGCGCCGAACGAGACATAATCCACCTCGGCTTCGGCGGCGAGCATGCCGGCATGACGTGAGCCGCCGCAGGAAACGCCGATAATGGCATCTTGGCTGAGCCGCAGACGGGCTTCGACAACACCCGATGGCGAGGCGAGGTGAACCCCGTCGGCGCTGGCCTGGGCGGCAATGTCGGCGCGGCCGTCTATGAGAAAGGCAACATCGCGCTGATGACAGATCGGCATCAGGACACGGGCGGCGGCCAGCAACTCGGCCTCACCGACCTCGGCAAGACGGAGCTGAACACAGGCCACATCGCCGCCGTCCAATGCATCAGCCAGGACATCGGCGAAGCTGTCCAGCTCAAGGGCCGGCGGTGTAATCAGGTAGAGGCGGCAACGCTCCGCTTTATGGTCAGGCGACGGACTGCTCCATGGCGGCATCGTAGCGGCCGTAGCGCGCGGCGCCGTTGAGTTCAGCCCGGTGATGGAACGCCTGGCGCGCCGCATCGCCATTGGCGGCGCTGCCGCCCCAGGCCTTGAGCGGTGACGCCTGAAGCGCCCGGCCATAGGAGAACGAGAGCTGCCACGGGTGGTTGTCCGAGAGGGTGTTCATGGCGTTGAGGTGGGCCGTGGCCTCGGCGTCCGACTGGCCGCCCGACAGGAAGGCGATGCCCGGTACCGCCGCCGGCACCGTGCGGGTGAGCACGCGCACCGTCGCCGCGGCGACGTCGTCAACGCCGGCCGGCGTGTCGTGGTCGGTGCCGGGAATAATCATGTTGGGTTTGAGCACGATGCCTTCGAGCGCTACCTTGTGGGTACGGAGCGCGCGGAACACCACGTGCTGCACCGCCTCGGTGACCCGGGCGCAGCGGTCCAGGGAGTGGTTGCCGTCCATCAGCACTTCCGGCTCGACAATAGGCACCAGCCCGGCTTCCTGGGACAATCCGGCGTAGCGTGCCAGGGCCTCGGCGTTGGCATGGATACAGTGGCGGCTCGGCGCGTGGCCGTCGATGCGGATGACCGCGCGCCATTTGGTGAAGCGGGCGCCCAGGTCGTAATACTCATTCAGCCGGTCGCGCAGGCCGTCGAGACCCTCGGTCACCGTCTCGCCCGGGCTGCCGGCCAGGGGCTTGGCGCCGGTATCGACCTTGATGCCGGGAATGATGCCCTGGCTGGTCAGCACCTCGACCAGGCTGGTGCCGCTGGCGGTGCTTTGCCGGATGGTTTCGTCGTAGAGGATGACGCCCGAGATGAAGTCGCTGGCGCCGGGCGTGGTGAATAGCAGTTCGCGATAGTCGCGGCGGCTGTCGGCGGTGGACTCCGCGCCAATCGAATCAAAGCGCTTCTGGATAGTGCCGGTACTCTCATCAGCCGCGAGAATGCCCTTGCCGGGGGCGACCATGGCATTGGCGGTGGCGATCAATTGGTCGGTTGTCATGGTCCGTCAGGTCCTTTTTTTCGTTTTTTCCTTGCCGAATGGGTCACGTCGTAATTGGCTTCCATGGCGGCTTCGATCTGGACACAGGACACTTCCGCGTGGCGAAATTCCATGAGCTTCTCAATAGGGAACTCGACGTTGCCGATATCGCTGCGGTCCTTGAGGCGGTCTTTCCGGGCTGAGGTTTTATGGTCGACCATGATATCCTCGACTCCACTGTGAAGAGGCGGTCCAGTATGGCCCTCCCGGCCACAGGATTAAAGGGTATTCCAGGCAGAATCAGGGATCGGAAATGAAAATTGTTGCGCTCAACGTGGCGAAACCGAAGGTCATTGAATATCGCGGCGAACAAGTCTCGACGGGAATCTACAAATCACCGGTCCAGGGGGCCTTCAGGGTCCGCGCGACAAACATCGATGGCGACGGCCAGGCCGACCTGACCGTCCATGGCGGGCCCCATAAGGCGGTCTACGCCTTTCCCTCGGAGCACTACGCCGCCTATCAGGAAGCACTGGGCCAGGAGCCGTACGACTATGGCCAGTTCGGCGAAAACCTGACCACCGAGGGAATGCTCGAGACCGCGGTTCGTATCGGCGACCGTTACCGCATGGGCGAGGCCGTGCTCTAAGTCTCCCAGCCCCGCGCCCCGTGCTTCAAGTTGGCCATCAAGATGGGCACGCCCAGCGCCATACGGCTGTGCCTGCAGAGCGCCATGACCGGGTTTTACTTCCGCGTCATCCAGGAAGGCATGATCGAGGCCGGCGTTAACATCGTATGCGAATTCGTGAACCAAAGTGCGCCCACCGTCGATGACGTCCACCGGCTGTACTTCCTCGATAAAGACAACGTCGAGGGCCTCAAAAAAGCATCCCGCTGTAGCGCCCTGGAGGCGGGCTGGACGAAGTCATTCGCCGCGCGGCTGGAGAAGCTCGGCGTCAGTCCCGACTGAGGAAGTCGCGGCAGGCTTTCGACGGGTCCGCCGCGTCGCGC
>JAYGEF010000075.1:0-4497 GCA_046582535.1 Alphaproteobacteria bacterium | reverse complement strand
GCTTTGTGGTCTTCCAGCAGGTCTTCGAAAGTATGGTGTTCGACGCCTAGCACCACATCGCCGTACATCTGGATGAAACGGCGGTAGCTGTCGTAGGCGAAGCGCTCATCGCCGCTGACCTTGGCCAGACCCTCGACGGTGTCGTCATTGAGGCCGAGATTGAGGATGGTATCCATCATGCCGGGCATGGAGGCCCGGCCGCCGGAGCGCACGGAAACCAGCAGCGGGTTCTCGGCGTCTCCGAAGCGCGGCCCGACCGCCGCCTCGATGGCCGCCAAGGCGGTCTCGGCCTCGGCCTTAAGGCCATCGGGCAGCGCCTTATCACCGGCGTAGTACGCGGTGCAGACCTCGGTGGTAATGGTGAAGCCCGGCGGCACCGGCAGCCCCAGGTTCGACATCTCGGCCAACCCGGCGCCCTTGCCGCCGAGCAGTTCGCGCATGGCGCCGCTACCTTCGGCCGAACCGTCCCCGAAGCCGTATACCCACTTGGTCACGCTGTTATCCCTCGATCTTTGAAAAGTCGGCGACCCGGTCCAGGGTCGCGCGGATGCTGGCCAGCAGCGACAAACGGTTGCGCCGCAAATCGCCGTCATCGCAGTTGACCGTCACGTTATCAAAAAAGCTGTCCACCGGCTTGCGCAGCATCGCCAGAGCGCTCATGGCGGCGGCGAACTCTTCCTTCTCCAGGGCACCGTCCGCCAATCCACTGACCTCGGTAAGGCGTTCGGCCACGGCAAGCTCATCGGCTTCGCGCCGCAGCGCAACATCGATGTCGGCGCCGTCGTAGCGGACGCCGTCCTTCTTCTCCTCGATGCCGACAATATTGGCGGCGCGCTTGTAGGCGATGTGCAAATGCTCGCCGTCCTCGCTGGCGACAAACGCCTGCAGCGCATCGACACGGGCCAGCAACCGCACCAGATCGTCCTCTCCGCCCAACTCAAACACCGCCGAGATGAGATCGTGGCGCACGCCCTTCTCGCGCAAATGCACCTTTAGGCGATCTGCGAAGAAGCTGAGCAGTTCGGGTGCATCGACAAGCAATGTCTCACCCTTTTCAGACACGACCACGTCATAAGGACGCAATGCGTCGTAAAACACATCAACCAGAGAAATACGAAGCTTGTTCTCTACGATCAACCGAATGGCCCCAAGTGCTGCGCGGCGTAACGCAAATGGGTCTTTCGACCCCGTCGGCTTTTCGTCAATCTTCCAAAAACCAGCAAGACTATCGATCTTGTCGGCCAGGGCCACGGCGATGCTTGCCGGCGAGCTGGGACAAACGTCGTTGGGACCTTGGGGCGAATAGTGCTCGGCGATAGCGTCGGCGACGGCGGGGTCCTTGCCTTCGCCGAGGGCGTAGTAGCGGCCCATGAGGCCCTGGAGTTCGGGGAACTCGCCGACCATGCCGCTGACCAGATCGGTCTTGCACAGGCGCGCGGCCTCGCGCACGGCGGCTTCATGGGCGCCGGGGATGGACTTGGCGATTTCTACGGCCAGGGCCTCGACGCGTTTGACCTTATCGCCGACGCTGCCGAGCTTGGCGTGAAACACCACCTTGTCGAGGTCGGGGATGCGGCTTTCCAGGCTGCGCTCACGGTCCTTGTCCCAGAAGAATTTGGCGTCGGACAGGCGGGCGCGGAGCACGCGTTCGTTGCCGGCGGCGATTTGTTTGCCGCCGTCGGTGGCGTGGTTGTTGGCCACCACCACGAAGCGCGGCGCCAGGTTGCCGTCACTGTCGAGCAGGGCGAAGTGCTTGAGGTGGTGGCGCATGGATGTGGTCAGCACCTCGGCCGGCAGGCTCATAAAGGCCGAGTCGATGGCGCCGGTGAGCACCACCGGCCATTCCACCAGGCCGGCGACCTCGGCAACCAGCCCCGGGTCGGGCTTGAGGCTGTAGCCCTCGCCCTCGGCGGCCAGAGCCGCGTCCTTCTCGATGACCGTGCGCCGTTCGGCCGCATCGAGCATGACATAGGCGTGGCGCAGCTTATCCCGGTAGTCGGCGAAGCCGGTCACGGTGATGGCGCCCGGCGCCATGAAGCGGTGGCCGGCAGTGCTGTCGCGGGATTCCAGATGGTTGTAGGTGAACCGTACAAGCCCACCATCGAACAGGCAGAGCACACCGTGCAAGGGCCGCACCCAGCGGTCCGGGCGATCGCCCCAGTGCATGGACTTGGGCCAGGGGAGCTGGGCGATGGCGTTGGGCAGCAGGCTCGCCAGCACCTGGTTGGTGGCCGCGCCCTTCTTCTCCATGACCGCGAACAGCACGTTGCCCTTGGGGGTCTCGCGCTCCTCGACCTGGTCGCGGGTCAGACCGACGGCCTTGAGGAAGCCGGTGATGGCCTGATCCGGGGCGTCGGCCTTGGGGCCCTTGCGCTCCTCGCGGATGTCGGGCTGGGCCGTGGGCAAACCATCCACCACCAGCGCCAGACGGCGCGGGGTGGCGTAGGCCTCGGCGGCCTCGAATGCCAGGCCGGCCTTCTTGAGGCCGTCGCAGACCAGACGCTTGAGGTCGTCCGCCGCCTTCGCTTGCATGCGAGCGGGAATTTCCTCGGAGAAGAGTTCCAGTAGCAGTTCAGCCACGGTCAGTCCTCCACCGCTTCGCCCTGGCTGCGCAGCCATTGGGCGCAACAGCCTTTGGCCAACGCCCGCACCCGGCCGATATAGGCGGCCCGCTCGGTAACGCTGATGACGCCGCGGGCGTCGAGCAGGTTGAACAGGTGGCTGGCCTTCATGCACTGGTCATAGGCGGGCAGCGCCAGCGCCTTAGCCAGCAGCACGGCGCATTCGTCTTCCGCATCGACGAAGTGGCGCTGCAGCACGTCGGTGTTGGCGTGCTCGAAGTTATAGGCGGAGAACTCGATTTCGTTCTGCTTGTAGACGTCGCCGTAGGTCACCCCGGCCCCATTCCAGTCCAGGTCGTAGACGTTCTCGACCCCCTGGATGTACATGGCCAGGCGCTCCAGGCCGTAGGTCAGCTCGCCCGACACCGGGTTGCAGTCGAAGCCGCCGACCTGCTGGAAATAGGTGAATTGCGAGACCTCCATGCCGTCGCACCAGACCTCCCAGCCGAGGCCCCA
Source organism: Alphaproteobacteria bacterium (assembly GCA_046582535.1). Lineage (GTDB taxonomy): Bacteria > Pseudomonadota > Alphaproteobacteria > JAAXGF01 > JAAXGF01 > JAYZAP01. Next base: position 1,420 of record JAYGEF010000075.1, on the reverse strand, counting down.
GGCGCCCAGGGTCGGGCTCTCCCAGTCGTCCTCGACGAAGCGCAGGTCGTGCAGGGCCGGGTCGATGCCGAGGGCATAGAGGCTCTTGAGATAGAGTTCCTGGAAGTCGTCCGGCGACGGCTTGACGATGACCTGGAACTGGTAGAAGTGCTGCATCCGGTTGGGATTATCGCCATAGCGCCCATCGGTCGGCCGCCGCGACGGCTGCACATAGGCGGCCTTCCACGGCTTGCGCCCGAGAGCGCGGAGCGTGGTCGCCGGATGGAAGGTGCCGGCGCCCATTTCCATGTCGTAAGGCTGCAGCAATACACAGCCCTCGCCCGCCCAGTAGCGTTGCAGGGTGAGAATAAGGTCCTGGAAAGACGGGGCTTGCCCGCTCGGCGCGTTCATCGGTCGGTCACCCGTGATCAGCCGGGATAGGGGCAGGCCTCGCGGCCGCAGGCGGTGAAGCCGTCAACGGCCACGAAGTCGCCGCAGATCTCGCAGCGCTCCATGTCCTGGGCCACGGGCTCTGCTTCGGGCGCCGGTTCGGCCGCTTTGCCGGCGGTCTTTTGCGCTGCCTTGCGGGCTACCTTCTCGACCTTCTTGCGCGACTCATCGAAGCGGCTGAAGTACTTGAAGCCGTACCACACCGCGCCAATAAGCATGGCGAGAACCAGGAGTTTCTGCAGGCCGAATCCAAACATGGCTTGTTTTAGAGCCGCCAGGGTGTGGGCGCAAGCGCCGGCCGCTCGACGACTGACAATTACGGCGTCCGGCGGTAACTCTCAGGGGGGAAGTAGAGGTGGTCGTGGCGTTCGCGGGCCAGGTGGCAGCCGATGCAGTATTCCACCCGCTCCGCGCCCTCGCCCTTGGTGACGCCGAAGACGGCGCCGTCGGGCATAATCATGGTGTAACGCCAGTCGCCGCTGGCATTGCTGAAGCCGGGCTCCATCTTTTCCATGAGGAACAGTGGGCCGGGAAACATCTCGCCCGACGCGGTGGCGGCGAAGCTGTCCTTGGCCAGGACAGCGCCCACAGGCAGGGTGCCGGCGTCCTCGAAGCGCCCATAATCCGCCGCCAGCCGGTTGCCGTAATTGCTGACATAGCGCTGGCCGTGGGTCTTGGACAGATAGGGGGCGCTGCTGTAGCGCGGCCAACGCTGGTACGCCGCCGCCATGAAATCGCCAGACAAGGCGTATAAATCGGCCATGTCCGTTTTCAGTTCTCGGTAGATCGCCTCCGCCCCTTCGGCGTCCAGGTCGGCCGGGTCGCGCACCCGGAAATGACGCCGAGGTTCGTCCGGGTCACCGCTGATCTGGGCGAGTTGGTCTTCCTCGGGCGGGGGCTGATTGGTGGCCGCGGCTAACGGACCCATAAGGCTCAGGGCCAAGACCATGGCCAAAAATCGCATTTTGCAACGCTCCCAATATAGAGGCGC
>JAYGEF010000063.1:0-1554 GCA_046582535.1 Alphaproteobacteria bacterium | reverse complement strand
GACCAATGGCGTTGTGCCCATGGGCGCCGCGGCGGTGAGCGACGAAATTTACGACTCGATCATCGACTCCGCCGCCGACGGCGCCACCGAGCTGTTCCACGGCTACACCTATTCGGCCTGTCCGGTGGCCTGCGCCGCCGGTCTCGCGGCACTTGGCATCTACGAGAAGGAGGGCCTGTTCGAGCGCGCCGGCAAGCTGTCGCCGTATTTCCTCGACGCGATGTGGTCGCTCCAGGGCATGGATGTGGTCGACGATATCCGCGGTTACGGCCTGCTCGCCGGGATCGAGCTGAAGCCCCATCCGGCGCCTTCGGTTCGCGGCTACGAGGCTCTGCAACGGCTTTATGAGAAGGGCCTGCTGGTCAAAGTCACCGGCGACTGCATCTTGCTGTCACCGCCGCTGGTTATCTCGGAAAGCGAGATCGACTTCATGATCGACACCCTGCGCGAGGTGTTTGAGACGCTCTAGGGTCAAAACCGATTGCGATCCAAGGGCCGCCCTGGCGACGGGGTGGCCCATTTCCTTGAAATTCCCTTGCCCGAAGCCATCGGCGGGTAGATGATGCGGCCAATTCGGCCCGACTTATCGGGCCGGCAAAGGCGCGGGTCATGAAGCGATTTATGTGGGCGGCGATGGTCTGTCTCGGTGTCTTGGCGCCGGGGACGGGAACGCTTGCCGATGATGATCGCACCGTCACCGTCGGCTATCAGGTGATCTACAATCCGTGGAAGGTGTCGATCGCCAGCGGCGCCTTCGCCGGCAATACCAGTCGCTCGATTGAATGGCGCCAGTTCGACTCCGGCGCCCAGGTGCTCAACGCCATGGCGCTGGGCGAGGTCGATATCGCCATGGCCGGCTCCAGCCCGATCGCCGCCGGCCTCAGCCGCGGCATCGACATGGAGCTGTTCTGGATCGTCGAAGACATCGCCGCGGCCGAGGCCCTGGTGGTGCGCGACGGATCGGGCATTGCCGCGCCTCAGGATCTGCGTGGCAAGACCGTGGCCGTGCCCCTGGCGTCGACCACCCATTTCCACCTGTTGTTCGCCCTTGAACAATTCGGCATCGACCCTCGCGAGTTGACCATTCGCGGTATGCAGCCGCCAGAGATAACCGCCGCCTGGGCGGCCGGCGAAATCGACGCCACCTTCATCTGGGACCCCATGCTTGGCCTGCTCAAGAAGACCGGCCGGGTGCTGATTACCTCCGGCGTGCTGTCGAGCTGGGGCAAGGCGACCTTCGATGGCATGGTGGCGAACCGCGAATTCGCCGCCCGCAACCCGGCCTTCATGTGCAAGTTCGTCGCCACCCTGGCCGCCGCCGACGCGGCCTATCGCCACGACCCGGAGGCCTGGACGGCGGAATCCGAGCCGGTCATGGCCATCGTCGGGCTGACCGGCGGTGATCCGGCCGATGTGCCCGGGGTGTTGGCGCTCTATGATTTCCCGACCCTGGAAGAGCAGGCGTCAGCGCAATGGCTGGGTGGTGGCGCGGCCAACGCCCTAATGTTCACGTCCGAATTCCTCAAGGCGGAACGCAAGATTCCCACCGTCCTC
>JAYGEF010000046.1:0-3454 GCA_046582535.1 Alphaproteobacteria bacterium | reverse complement strand
GTCCGGATGATCGCCCAGGGCAACCGCCTCGGCACGGCCAGGGCGGTCATCGTCGCGCAGCTCTTCGCCCGAGACACAGGAATGGTATGTAAAGTTGTCGTGCTCGCGATCCATGGCGCGAAGTTCAGCGTCGAGGTAGAGGCCGTCGGGGTGGCGGCTACCGTGATAGAGATGAATGCCGCTCTCATGGCCGCTGGCCAGGGCGTCGCGGGCGATGCCGAGCAGGGGCGCCAATCCGGAGCCATTGCCAATCAACAGCAGCGGTGTCTCAGGACGGCCGGGGACATAGAAACATTCGCCGTTGGGGCCCTGGACATCGAGGCTGTCGCCCGGCGCCAGGTCGTCGAATATCCAGTTGCTCATGCGGCCGCGGGGCAGGCGCTTGACGTGGATGTCGAGGCAATCATCGAGACGCGGCACACTGGCCAGGGAATAGCTCCGCACCAGACCATCGGCGCAGCGCAAATTAACGAACTGACCGGCCCGGTAATAAAGCGGCGTCGCCGAATCGAGGGTCAAGCGGCAGATATTCGGCGCCAGGGGGGTCACCGCTCGAACCACGGCGCGGCCGAAGATGGCGGCGTCGTCAGGTAGCTCAATCTCGAGGTCCTGGTCCGGCTGGCAGATGCAGGGCAGGAAATGACCTTCGAGCCGGAGGGTATCTTTGAGACCCTTCTGGGAACGCTCGGGCACCGTCCCTGCCCGGCTGCGCATCATGCAGGTCAGGCAGATACCATTGCGGCAGAAAAACGGCACCGCCGCATCCTGGCGGGTCAGGGCATCGAGAACCGTCTCCGGCGGCTCGCACCCATAGACCGCGCCGTTGAAACGAAGCTCGGTCACATCCGCTATCTAACGGTTGAGGATGTCGTCGCGGGTCCCGGCGGTAAGGGCCATGACTTCGTTGACCAGGTCGCTGGGCACACCGAGCTCGTCGAGGGAGTTTTGCAGATGCACCGCGACCACATCAAAATGCGAATCGTTCAATCCATCATCGACCAGGCGCTTGTGCGACTCGCGCAATTCCTTGCCCGTGTAATCGTTGGGACCACCGAACACCATGGTAAGAAAGGATTTTTGCTTGGCGCGCTGGTCATCCATATCGATGTCGTCGAAGAAACAGCTGACCCGATCGTCGGCCAGGACCTTGCTATAAAACAGATCGACCGCGGCATCGACGGCGGGCTCGCCGCCAATTCGTTCATAAATATTCTCGCTCATGAAAGTCTCCTGTCTGGCACCCGACACCGGGGTTCAGGCTGGGGTACGCGGTTCGGTGAAAACTCTCTAAGTCCGTAAAGTCTTTACCATAAACCGCATTGCTACCCGATGTTCTATAGGGGTAACTGTTGACCGACTCTTAACCGCGACCATCATCCCACGCTGCCGCCGGGCAAAAAAATTAACCGAATGTCAAACCGAGTTAACCTTTTCTTTACGGGGCGCGGTCAACAATCGAAATTAAGGTTAATGAATTTTCGTGCAACGAACGAGGTGGGGCAAGGCGATGCGTGTACTCCTGGTCGAAGACGACACGACAAACTCAAAAAGCATCACCATGATGCTCGGGTCCGAGGGCTTCGTTTGCGACGCCACGGACCTCGGCGAGGATGGCCTCGAAATTGGCCGCCTCTATGACTACGACATTATCATTCCTGATCTCATGCTGCCCGACATTGACGGCTATGAGGTCCTCCGCTGGCTGCGCGCCGCCCGGGTGCGGACACCGATCCTCATTCTCTCGGGCCTGACCGAGCCGGACAAGAAGATCAAGGGACTCGGCATCGGCGCCGACGACTATCTGACCAAGCCCTTCGACAAGGGCGAGTTGGTGGCCCGTATCCAGGCCATCGTGCGGCGTGCCAAGGGCCATTCCGAAGCGGTTATCCGCACTGGCCTGTTGAGCGTCAACCTCGACACCCATTCGGTGGAAGTTAACAACCGTCCGCTGCACCTGACGGGCAAGGAGTATGGCATTCTCGAACTGCTATCCCTGCGCAAGGGCACGACCCTGACCAAGGAGATGTTCCGGAATCATCTCTACGGCGGCATGGACGAGCCCGAGCTCAAGATCATCGATGTCTTTATCTGCAAGCTGCGCAAGAAGCTTTCAGGCGCCACTGGCGGCGACAACTACATCGAAACCGTTTGGGGCCGGGGCTATGTGCTGCGCGACCCACAGCCGGAAGAAGGCGCGGAAGACCAACCCATGGCGGTTCGCGCCGCGGGCTAAAACCGCCACGGACACACCAACGACCCAAAGCGGGCGCCGGAGTCATCCCGCGCCCGTTTTCTTTGGCCCGGCGCCGGATGCCGTCGCATACTGTCAGCCTGCACTTGTACAGGAGCTGCCGGTGGCCGCCAAAATACCCTTCATTTACGACCTGACTTTCGAGTACGGCGTCGCCGACCAGGTGTCGCCGCTGATTCGCCGGGTCATCGCGCCGAACCCGAGTTCATTCACTTTCCACGGCACCGGCACTTATCTGGTCGGGCGCGGCAAGGTCGCGGTGATCGATCCAGGACCCGAACTTCCCCAACACGTGGACGCCATTCTCGCCGCCCTCGACGGCGAAACCATCAGCCACCAGATCATTACTCACACTCACCTCGATCATTCGCCGGCCGCGCGGCTGATCGCCGCCGCCACCGGCGCCAGGACCTACGGCTTCGGGCCCCATGGCGGCGACGCGGCGGGCAACGTGGAGGAAGGCGGCGACCATGACTTCGTTCCCGACGTCACAGTCAGGGACGGCGACATCATCGCCGGCGAGGGCTGGACCCTGGAGGCGGTCCATACCCCGGGCCACACCTCGAACCATCTGTGCTTCGGCCTGGCCGAGGAAAATGCTCTGTTCACCGGCGACCACGTTATGGGCTGGTCGACGTCGGTGATCTCACCGCCGGACGGCCATATGGGCGACTATTTCGCCAGCCTGGAAAAACTGTTGGCCCGGGATGACCGCGTCTACTGGCCCACCCACGGTGCGCCGATCACCGATCCCAAACCCTTCGTCGAGGCGTTTATCGCCCACCGCCAGGACCGCGAACGGCAAATCACCCAGTGCCTGGAAAGCGGCATCACCGCCATTCCGGCCATGGTCGAGGATATGTACCCGGATATCGACCGCGGCCTCCATACGGCGGCGGCGCGCTCGGTGCTTGCCCACCTAATCCACATGGTCGAAGCCGGCCGCGCCGCCTGCGACGGGGCGCCGGACGAGGCCCGCATCTATCGATCCGAAACCTAGAACGGACTGATGCCGCCCTTCGCGGGCTCATAGTAGGGATTGGTGCCGCCGGCATGGTCGGTGGCGTCAAGCACGGCGGTGATGGTCGGCACCTCGGCCAGAATCGCCCCTTCGATACCCTGTTTTAAGGTGACGTCGGCCATGCCGCAGCCCTGGCAACCGCCTTCCAGACTGAGATGAACCACGTGGTCCTCGACCGCCAC
>JAYGEF010000437.1:0-8620 GCA_046582535.1 Alphaproteobacteria bacterium | reverse complement strand
TTCAATCAGACAGGCTCAGATCGTCATCGAAACCTGGCTGAAACAGTACAATCACATTCGCCCACATCAGGCTCTGAACATGCGTCCACCGGTGCCCGAGACTCTATTAGAAAGTGGTACATAGAAAGGGGGCTTTACAAGCGATCAGATCAGGGCGACGCTCGAGGTATTTGAGCCAATTCTTCACGCCGCGCCGTTTCAGGCGATCAATCTCGACCTTGGTGGCGGACCAATCCTCGACCCAAATGGATACGGGGAGTTGTTCAAATATGTCGCGATACAGAGTTTCGCTCTCGCTCTCCAAACCGGTCGCGCGGCGGTCGTTGAGCCGCGACGAGATTTCTTGAAGATAGCGTTCGGTCGATTCGCTCATCGAGCAGCACCCAACCAACTGCGGTCTCGACGGGGCGTGCACAGCGCCCAAAACGCCAACGGCCTAAGCCCACTTTGCGCCATGACACCGGTCTTTGCCGGCAATTTCAAACAGCTTTTAGCGGGCAGCCTACACTCCCACGCCAGATACGGGGCACCCCCATGCCACCGCCTAACGAGCATCACGAGGCGAACTCGGATGCCGTGATCAAACTACTACGAATTTTCGCGCAACGCGACTCTGCGTTTCAGTATAGTTAACCCAAGGGCGCTCTGTCACGGGGGCCTTCAATTATGCTTCCTGAGCAGATCATCCAGCAACCGCGCGGCCTTGCGTCGGCCGTCGGCGCCCTTCATGTGGGCGCTGGTCGCCGCCAGTTTGGACGCCATTGCGTGATCGCCGAGCAGACTGGAAATCGCGCCCGCGAGATCGTCGTTGCTCCAGTCATAACGCGCCAGCTTGGCACCATGGCCTGTCTCGGCGACCCGGGTGGCATTGTCATGGCCGTCCCAGCAGTAGGGCATGATGAGCGCCGGTTTGCCGTAGTACAGGCACTCGGTGAAGCTGTTGTTTCCGCCGTGGTGAATGACCAGGTCCGACTGGTCGATGACCGACGGCTGGGGATACCAGGCTTCGATGTGGACGTTGCCGGGCAGATCGTCGGCGTCATAGTCGTCGATGTAGTCGCCGACGTTGACCAGCGCCTTGTAAGGCAGGCCACTCAGGCTATCGATGACGCGCTTGAGCAATTCCGTGTCACCCGCACCCAGGCTGCCATAGCTGACATAGATAAGTGGCTTGTCGTCGTTCTCGGCGAAGCTCGGAACCTGGTAATGCTCGGCCGTCCGGACACAGCCGTCGAGGTATTGGAAGCGCGCCGGGTCGAGCGGATTGCGCCGCTTGAACTGTACCGGCTTGGGATAAAGCAGCATGTTCATGTAGGGCGAGGTCTCGAAGAACTCGCCCAGGGGGTAGGGCTCGTGGCCGACCGAAGCGAGGAATTCGTTGAACGCGTCATGGGCCGGCTTGACCACTTCGTTGAAGCGGGCGCGATAGCGCTCGAAACCAGCGTGATCATTCTCGCTGCAACCGGATAGATGGGGCGGAACATCCGGGTCCCTGATCTCGTTTTCACTGCACGAAATGATCCGCACCCAGGGCACGCCATAACGCTTGGCGGCGGGAAACAGGACAACGTTGTCGATGCAGATGAGGTCCGGCTTGATCTCGTCGAGCGCCTGGGGAAGTTCCTTCTCGGCCCATACGGCGGTTTCGACGATGGCTTCCCAGCATTCCTTCACGTAATTGTCGATCTGGTCGTAGGGGCTCTTGGCGAAGTTGGGAATATGGCCGTTGATGAAGTCCGACCAATATTTCGCCATCTCCTCGGCCGGCATGGGTTCGGACATATTGATGGGCCGTTCCTCGAAGCCGTATTCCTCGAACACCCCGGCCATGCCCACATCGACCACGAACACCGGCTTGTGACCCAGTTCCTGACAGGCCTGGGCGATACCGACGGAGTTCAAGGCCGGCCCGAAGGCGGCTTCGGGGAAAAATACGATGGTCTTTTGCTCACTCATGGAACCCCTCCCAGATTTCGACGCTTTACTGCACGCGAATATTCATTCGAGAACATAAACGATGTTGGAGCCGTCACGTGCAATCAGTCGCAGATGCACCAGAATGCCGTCATCGTCGTACCACAGCTCGCGCTCCAGCTCGCCGCTCACCACCAGATGAGTGGCGCTAACCTCGCCGCCTCGAGCCGGGACGACTTCGCGGCCAATCTCTTCGGCGGCGACGACCATGCGCTCGCCTAGCTCAACGCCGATCAATAGCGGCCCCCGCGCCAGGTCCGGGTGCCACAGGCTCGACGGCATCGCCGTGGCCGGTGCGGTCCATTTATCGCCGCCCGCCTCAATAACGATCGTGTCGCCATTGGCCAACGCATGGACGGCGTAATGATCACCGTCGTCATCGGTGGTGGTGTGCAACTCGGCCAGGCGACCGTGGCGCCAGATTTCGACCCCGTCGAGGGCGTAGCGATACAGGGTTATGAAGGCGAAACTCACTTCGATGCGGACCTCGGTTTTGACAGTCATGGCATCGTCGCCGTGGACAAAACTCACTCGATGGCGGCCGATCTCACTGCCGTTGCGCAGTATGCGGTATTCCAGGGTCAGGCCATCGGGCGCCCTGGCCACGGCCGGCGCGGCAAACAACGCCGCCGCGATAAAACAGAATAAAAAGCCGCGCGCAGATCTCAAAACAACGGGACAATGCGATAGCGCACTAGGGCGCTGTCCACCGCCTGGAAGCTGGCCTGCTGCCACGCCTCGTAGGCGGCTAAGTAGGACTCGAATATGCCCTGAATATCGAGATCACCCGGTTCGCTGTAGACGTTCCCCGTGGGATCGACAAGTTCGCCGCCGTAAACCAGGAACAGTTGCTGGGTCGTCCCCGCCATGATGCCTCGCAATTTCCCTGACGCTCATTGGCGCCGCGCTGCTGGTAGCATATCCGCGAAACGACCCAAAGCGCGAGTGTAGAGGTTGCATTGCGCGGAATTTCGCGGGCGACTACCCTGCGGCCACGATAATTGCCGTGCGAGGATACTGGTTTGCCCCTGCGAACGACCGATGGAATGGGAAGCGCCCGCCGTGACCGCCTGCGCCACCACGGCGAAGTCTACGACCTGTTTGGTATCCATATCGTCAACACGCTCCTGACGGTCGTCACCATCGGTATCTACCGGTTCTGGGCGAAAACCCGCATCCGGCGTTTTCTGTGGAGCCAGACAAGCTTTCTCGGCGACCGCTTCGAATATACCGGCACCGGCAAGGAATTGCTGCTCGGGTTCGCCATCGTCATGGTCTTCCTGATCATTTCCTTAGGTGTCTACACGGCACTGTTCACTTGGATCTGGCCCGAGTGGTTTGACGATCAAGGCCTGCAGACCCTCTACACCGCGCCGATCTTCATTCTCAGCGTGGTGATCGTCGGCATGGCCCGGTTCCGCGCCCGGCGCTACCGTCTCAGCCGCACCCTGTGGCGCGGCATTCGCGGCGCCCAGACCGGCTCGTCGGTGCAATATGGTTTGCGCGAACTTGGCTTCTGGGTGCTGACCCTTCTGACCTTCGGCTTCTACGTGCCCTACATGAGCACCCGGCTTGCCGCCTACAAGTTCAACAACACCTGGTTCGGCGACCGCCGGATCGTGTTCAACGCCACCGGCGATCGCCTGCTCGGCGTATTCGCCATATGCTGGCTGTTGACTCTGCCGACCCTGGGATTGTGCTGGATCTGGTACCGCGCGGCGGCCCTGCGTTACTACGCTTCCTGCGTGCGCTACGGCGACCTGGGCTTTGAAGTCGATGTCGACGGCTGGTCCCTGTTTCTGCTGGTTGTCCCCAATATGCTCCTGACCAGCTTCACCATGGGTCTCGCCTATCCCTATGTGCTGATCCGCACGACCAACTTCATGTGCAACCGGCTTACCCTGGTCGGCGATCAGGATTTCGCCTTGATCGCCCAGAGCCTCAAGCCCCGACCGACCACCGGCGAAGGTCTCGCCGAGGCGTTCGACGTCGGCGACTTCTAAAACCATGCCAGTCACCTACCATGGCCACATAAGTGACGGGCGCACCGCCGCCCGCACCACCGTCACCGTCCAGGTTGCCGAGGAAGGCCTAGTTATCGAGACCGAGGACGGCGCCCGTTTCATCTGGGCCTATGGCGATCTCGGGCGTACCGACGAGTTCCATCGCGACCTGCCGGTGCGTTTGCTCAACGTGGCTCAGGCCGATGCCCGCCTGACCATTGCCGACAACGGCATCTTGCGCCCCCTGCTGGCCATGGCACCCCATCTTCACGATCCGGGGGTTATGGGCGCCCGCCCGCTCCGGCGCATGGCCCAGTGGGCGGCGGGCATTGCCGTTGTCGTAGCCTTGCTGTTCTGGGGTCTGCCCCTGGCGGTCGAACCGATCGCCGCGCTGATGCCTCTGGAATGGGAGGAGTCCCTGGGCGCCCAGGTCATGGGCGAGTTCGAAGCCAACAACAATATCTGCGAGGTTGCCGCCGGTGCGCGCGCCATGAAGCGGCTGACCGAGCGTCTCGCCGGGGTCATTGATACGGATTACCGGTTCCGCGTCACCGTGGTCGATAGCGATGTGGTCAATGCGTTTGCCGGCCCCGGCGGCTATATCGTCATTTACAAAGGCCTGATCACCACCGCCAAGTCGCCCGACGAGGTCGCCGGCGTTCTAGCCCACGAAATGGGCCATGTCATCGAGCGCCATTCCACCGAAAGCATCGTTCGCGCCGCCGGCCTCGGGCTCATGGTCCAGATTCTGTTGGGCGACCCCTCGGGGTTGATCGGCGTTGGCGTCGCCGCCGGCGAGTTGCTCATCAACCTGGCCTATAACCGGAATTCCGAAGCCGAGGCCGACGCCGTCGCCGTGGAAATCCTGGCGGACAGTAATACCGACGCCGGCGGACTGGCGCGTTTTCTCGACCGCCTCGCCGCGAGCGAGAGCGAAGACCCCGGCATGCTGGCCTTTCTCTCGACCCATCCACAAAGCGCCGCGCGTGCCGAAGCGATACGCGACACCGGTATGCGCGGCGATCAGGGCATGTCCGATGCCGATTGGCGGGCGCTCCGGGCGATTTGCAAATGACCGTCGCCATGGCTCGATACCGAACAAGCGCGTGGTGCGCGGCGTTGTGGCTGGCGACCCTGGCTTGGCCCGCCAACGCCCAAACAATTGTCGATCTGGAACTCGTTATTGCCGTGGATTCCTCGGCAAGTATCGACGATCACGAGTTCACCTTGCAGACGGCAGGCATTGCGGCGGCCTTCCGCGACCCGGACGTGATCGCCGCCATCGGCTCGGGCCCCGAGGCGCGGATTGCCGTGACCGCCATGTTCTGGGCCGAGCCCGGCTGGCCGGTCGACGCCACGCCGTGGCATGTCATTTCAGACGCCGGTGGGGCCGAGGATTTCGCCGGCATGATCGAGAGCTGGCCCCGGCGCGTTGAAGGCGGCACGGGAATCGGCTCGGCGGTGTTCAACGGGGTTCGGCTGATCGAGGATAACCAGCTATCCAGCCCCCGCCAGGTTATCGATATCTCCGGCGATGGTCGCGAAACCCCCATGCGTGAGTTCTACATTACGGTGGATCAGGGTCGCGCCATAGCCATGTCCCGGGGCGTTACGGTCAACGGCCTGGCCATGCTTTACGACGAACCTGATCTCGACGCCTACTACCGCGACGAGGTGATCGGCGGTCCCGACGCCTTCCTCATGGTCGCCAATCGTGTCGAGGACTTCGCCGCGGCCATGCGCCGCAAGCTGCTCCGCGAGATCGAGTACCAGCCAATGATCAGCCAGTGGATTGATGACAGCCAATGAACACCGACACGACCAGTACCAAGCGGAAGAATCTCGAGCGGCTGCTGCGACCGCGACACGTTGCCTATATCGGCGGCATGGCGATCGAGGACGGAATCAGGGGTTGCATCGAGGGCGGTTTTCAGGGGCCGGTGTGGGCGGTCAATCCCAAGTACGACAGCCTCGGCGACCAGCCCTGCTTCAAGAGCATCGCCGATCTGCCCGAGCCGCCGGACGCCACCTTCATCTCGGTGCCGCGCGAGGCGACCATCGACATGGTCGGCGCGCTTTCCGCCGCCGGGGCTGGCGGCGCCGTGTGTTATGCCGCCGGCTTCTCCGAGATCGGCGAGGCCGGGGCGGATCATCAGGCGGCGATTATCGATGCCGCCGGCGACTTTGCCGCCATGGGGCCGAATTGCTTCGGTTTCGTCAACTTCGTCGACCGGGTCGGCCTGTGGCCCATGGGCCATGCCGACCACACCGTCGAGCACGGCCCCGCCTTCATCGCCCAGAGCGGCAACGTCACATTGAACCTCATGTACAACATGCGCTCGGTACCGTTCAGCTACATGATCAGCTGCGGCAACGAGGCGGTGATCGGCACCAGCGACTTCATCGAAGTCCTGCTCGACGATCCCCGGGTCACCGCCATCGGCCTCTATATCGAGGCCATCAGGGATGTTGGCCGGTTCAGTCTGGCGGCGGCGCGGGCACTCGATCAGGGGGTTCCCATCGTCGCCCTCAAGGCCGGTAAATCCGAGGCCGCCCGCCGGGTCGCCATGACCCACACCGGGTCCCTGTCGGGCAGCGAGGAAGCGTACGCGGCGCTGTTCGAGCGCCTCGCCATCAGCCGCGCCGACAGCCCGGCCCTGCTGCTCGAAAAGCTCAAGGCCCTGAGCATTGTCGGGCCCCTCGACGGCAACCGGATTACCATCTTCACCTGCTCCGGCGGCGAAGCCGCCCTGGCTTCGGACCTGGCCGACCGCAACGGCATGACCCTGCCCCAGCCGACCCAGGCGCAATACGACAAGGTCCGCGAGGTGCTGCCGGACTTCGCCAACATCGTCAATCCACTGGACTACAACACTTCCATCTGGGGCCAGCGCGAGCCGCTGGAGCACGTCTTCACCGCCATGATGTCGGACGGCTACGACGTCGCCCTGCTGGTCATCGATTTTCTCCAGGGCAGTGGCTTCGAAGACACGGCTTACGCGGCAATTGAATCGCTGATCGCCGCCAACAAGACCACCGGGGTGCCGGCGTTTCACACCTGCTCCCTGTCGGAGTCGGTCAACGCCGACGCCCAGGCGATGATGATCGAAGCCGGGGTCGGGCCGCTCCAGGGCCTCGACCATGCCATTGCCGCCATTGGCGCGGCGGTGGCTTATGGCAAGCGCCGGCGTGAGATACTGGATAGCGGCGGCACCGACGCCGTGCTGTTGCCGGCGGCTTACGCCGCGCCCGACGAGGCCAATACCCTGGACGAGTATGAGAGCAAACAGCGCCTCGCCGAATTCGGCCTGACCGTACCCGCGGGTCAGGTGACGACCACCGCCACCGCGCCCAACATTGCTGACGCGGTCGGCTATCCGGTGGTGGTCAAGGCCTTGAGCGCCGCGTTGCATCACAAGAGCGAAGCCGGCGCCGTCCACCTGGGACTAACCGACGCCGATGCCGTCCGTGGCGCGGTCACGGCCATGAATACCGCGCTCGGCATCGATCGGTTTCTCGTCGAGCCCATGATCAACGATGGGGTGTGCGAGCTAATCGTCGGCGTCACCCGTGACCCGGCCCTCGGCATGGTGCTGGTGGTCGGCGGCGGTGGTGTCCTGGTTGAGGCGGTGCGCGACAACGCCGCCCTATTGCTGCCGACCAACCGCGCCGCTGTGGCTGGTGCCATCGCCGGCCTCAAGGCGGCGACCTTGCTGGCCGGCTATCGCGGCAAACCCGCCGGCGACATAGATGCGGCCATCGACGCCGTGCTCGCCGTCGCCGATTTCGCCGAGGCCAACCGTGACAGGCTGGCCGAACTTGATGTAAACCCGTTGATCGTCCGTCCCCAAGGTCACGGCACCATCGCCGTCGACGCCCTTATCAGTATTGCCGACTAACCGAGGAATCGAGAATGTCCGACATCGTCAAAACCACCCGCCACGGCCGCGTGCTCGAAATCGTCTTCGACCGGCCCCCGGTCAATGCCATCAATTCGCCGGCCAGCAAGGCGCTCTACGCCGCCTTCCGGGAACTGCAGGATGATCCCGATCTTTCCGTCGGCATCCTCATCGGCGCCGGCGAGCGGATCTTTTCGGCCGGCTGGGACCTCAAGGAAGTGGCCAGTGGCGAGATTTCCCTGGAGAGCAGCGCCGCGCAGGAAGAGCCAGGCGGCGGCCATGGCGGCTTCGCCGGCAATACGGAATTTTGGGACCTGCACAAGCCGCTGATTGCGGCGGTCAACGGCGCCGCCATCGGCGGCGGCTTCGAGCTGGCGCTCGGCTGCGACATCATCATTGCCGCCGAGAGCGCGTATTTCTCCCTGCCCGAGATGCAGCGCGGCTTCCTCGCCGATGCCGGCGCCATGCAGCGGGTACCGCGCCGTATCCCCTACCACATCGCGGTCGAGCTGTTTCTCACCGGGCGTCGCATGGAGGCCAAGGAAGCCGCCCACTGGGGTCTGGTCAACAAGGTGGTGCCCCAGGACAAACTCATGGAGGCGTGCCACGCCATGGCGGCGCAGATCGCCGAAGGCGCGCCGCTGGCCATCCAGGCCTGCCTAGCGGTGCTCCAGGAAATCGAGATGCTGCCTCTTGAGGACGCCATGAACTTCACCAAGAAGGGCAAGAGCGGCCTCGACATCT
>JAYGEF010000331.1:0-2119 GCA_046582535.1 Alphaproteobacteria bacterium | reverse complement strand
CCGGCGACGACGACTATCGGACCCGGGCCGAAGCCTGGGTCGCCACCGCCAACAAGCACTACTGGGATGACGCCACCGGCGGTTACTTCTTTACTGCCGACGATGGCGAGACGCTCATCGTCCGCACCCGCAACGCCTTCGACAGTGCCTCGCCGTCGGGAAACGGAATTATGGTCGGCGTGCTGGCCCGGCTCTACGCGCTTACCGCCCAATCCGCCTATGGGGTCCGCGCCGAAGCGGTGGTCGCCGCCTTCGCCGGTGACGCCGCGCGCAGCCCCGGCGCCGCCTGCGCCCTGCACAACAGCAACGAGCTGCTGCGCAACATCGTTCAAGTGGTACTGGTCGGCCAGGGGCCGGCCAGCGAGGCGCTCCGGCGGGTGGCATTCGAGACCAGCGCCCCCAACCGGGTGCTGACGACCATTGCCGACGGCGCCGTTCTGCCCGAAGGCCACCCGGCGGCGGGGAAAACCGCTATCGACGGCGCGGCGACAGCCTACGTCTGCGTCGGCACCGTCTGTTCACTGCCCATAACGGCCCCCGACGACTTACACGCGGCACTCAAAGCATCGTGAAGCCCCCATTGGGCGGGTTCCAACCACCCGTGAACACTGTTCATGCAGCCCTGGTCCCAGCGTTCATGACATGAAAACAACAGTCTGAGACCATTGAATGAACGATCAGGACATCAATCGAATCCCGAAAGCTCTACCCGATATCGAGCGCGAAACAATTGCGCTTGGGTTCGACATGCCTTCTGAGCGCAACACCGGGGCGTTCCTGAGAGCCATGGTGGCGAGCAAGTCATCGGGGCGAATTCTTGAACTCGGAACTGGAACCGGCCTGGCCACCACCTGGATACTTGATGGGTTGGGTCCGGAAGGGACCCTGCTTTCCATCGATTCAAACCCGATTGTGAGCGATGTCGCAAGCCGCCATTTGGCGACGGATCCACGCCTGGCGTTTGTCGTCACCGACGCCAACGACTGGCTCATAAGCTATGCCGGCCCCCAGTTTGACCTGATATTCGCTGATGCCGTGCCCGGCAAATATGAGAATTTTCAAGCCGCCTGGCGAAACCTGGCCGTTGGCGGCCTCTATATCGCCGACGACATGCTACCCCAGGATAATTGACCACCGGGCCATGGTTCGAAGGTCGAACGTCTTTTGTCCGACCTCGGTGCCCGATCGGACTGCCACCTTGTCCGGATGAACTGGGCAAGCGGTCTCATTCTGGCCTGTCGGACGGCCTGAACTTGCCGCACCATTGAACTTTTTGTTCACAGCATGAACCCTGTCGACCGAACGGTCGCCGCTGAAATCCCGCGCAAACCGTGACAGGCCCCGACACCGTCTATAGAGTGGCCCCTTCGTAAAATTTGTTAATCACCGGATGACGACCATGACCAAGGCAATTCGCATCCACGAGTACGGCGGCCCGGAGGCCATGTCTTGGGAGGACGTCGAGGTTGGCGAGCCCGGCGAAGGTGAGGCGCTGGTGCGCCACACCGCCGTGGGACTCAACTTCATCGATGTCTACATGCGCAGCGGCCAGTACCCACAGCCCGCCTTTCCCGCCGGGATTGGTCTCGAGGGCGCCGGGGTGGTCGAGGCCGTCGGCGCCGGGGTTGACGACTTCGCGGTCGGCGATCGGGTGGCCTACGCCGGTGGTCCGCCAGGGTCCTATTGCCAGTCCCGGCTAATGCCGGCGGCCCAGCTGGTAGCCATTCCCGACGGTGTCAAGGACAATCAGGCCGCCGCCATGATGCTCAAGGGCATGACCGTGGAGTACCTGTTGCGCCGGACCTATCCGGTGAAACCCGGCGACACCATCCTGTTTCACGCCGCCGCCGGCGGGGTTGGCCTGATCGCCTGCCAATGGGCCAAGCATCTCGGCGCCACGGTCATCGGCACGGTCGGCAATGCCGCCAAGGCCGAGGAAGCGGCCGCCCACGGCTGCGATCACACGATCATTGTCACCGAAGAAAACTTCGTCGCCAAGGTGCGCGAGATCACCGACGGCGCCGGCGTGCCCGTGGTCTACGATTCCGTCGGCAAGGCGACCTTCAACGGTTCCCTCGACTGTTTGTCGCCGCTCGGCCTGATGGTGCTGTTCGGCCAG
>JAYGEF010000318.1:0-6078 GCA_046582535.1 Alphaproteobacteria bacterium | reverse complement strand
TATCGGCTCGAATCTGGTGGAGGCGCTGGCCCGGCGCGGCGCGTCCGAGGTCGTCGTCTGCGACCGTCTCGCCGACGATGACCCCAAGGCGGCCAATATCGCCAAGCACGGTGTCGCCCGGGTTATTGCACCCGAGGATCTGCTGGCTTTCCTCGACGCCGAGGCCGGCGCGGTCGAAGCGATTTTCCACATGGGCGCCATATCCTCGACCACGGTGACCGACGTGGATTTGGTCATGGCCGAGGATTACGAATTCAGTCTGGCCTTGTGGCATTGGTGCGCGGCCCAGGGGGTGCGCCTGATCTACGCGTCCTCGGCGGCGACCTACGGCGATGGTGCACAAGGCTTCGACGACGACGGCTCCCTGAAAGCCCTGGCTCGGCTCAAGCCGCTGAACCTTTACGGCTGGTCGAAACACCTGTTCGACCGCCGGGTGGCGCGTCTTGTCGCGGCCGGCGGGGCGGCGCCGCCCCAGTGGGCCGGGCTCAAGTTTTTCAACGTCTATGGCCCCAACGAGTACCACAAGGGCGCCATGCAGAGCATCGTTGCCAAGAACCACGGCAAGGCCGCGCGCGGCGAAGCGGTGACCTTGTTCAAGTCCCATCACCCGGACTATGTGGACGGTGGCCAGTCGCGGGACTTCGTCTCGGTGGACGATTGTGTGGCGGTCATGCTGTGGCTGCTGGACAACCCCCAGGTTAGTGGCCTCTACAATCTTGGCACCGGTGAGGCGCGCAGCTTCGCCGACCTTATCGGCTCCTTGTTCGCCGCCGTCGGACGTGAGCCCAACATCGAATTTGTCGATACGCCGGAGGACATCCGGGCCAACTATCAGTATTTCACCGAGGCCTCCATGGCGCGTTTGCGGGGCGCCGGCTACAGCGCGCCGTTCCTCTCCCTCGAAGACGGCGTCGGCGCCTATGTGCGCGAATTCCTCGGCCGCAACGACCCCTATAAATGATCACACTCAATCAATGATTACCTTGGCCATCCCCTTTCCCATGATTGACCCGGTGTTGGTCGAGGTCGGGCCCTTTGCCATCCGCTGGTATGCTCTGGCGTATATGGCCGGCATCCTGCTCGGCTGGCGTTACATGCTGCGGCTCGCCCCCCAGCAGCCCGGCGGCGCTGACGGCGCGGCCATCGACGACTTCATATCCTGGACCGTGCTGGGCATAATTGTCGGCGGCCGGCTCGGCTACGTGTTGTTCTATAAGCCCGGCTACTACCTGGCCGACCCGGTCGAGATCTTCTACGTGTGGCAGGGCGGCATGTCGTTCCACGGCGGCCTGCTCGGGGTCATGGCGACGGTGATGCTGTTCGCCCGGCGCCGCGGCCTGTCGCTGTTTGCCCTGGCCGACCTCATGGCCTGCGCCGCGCCCATCGGGCTGTTTTTCGGGCGCCTCGCCAATTTCATCAATGGCGAACTGTGGGGCCGGGTGAGCGACGTGCCCTGGGCCGTGGTGTTTCCCCATGGCGGCCCCGAGCCCCGTCACCCGAGTCAGATCTACGAGGCACTGCTCGAAGGCGCGGTGTTGTTCCTGGTGTTGCTGGCCCTGTGGCGTTTGACCAGCCTGCGCCAACGCCACGGTTTTATTGCCGGCGTATTCTTCTGCGGCTACGGCCTCGCCCGCATTTTCGTCGAGTTCTTCCGCGAGCCCGACGCCTATCTGGGCTTCCTCATCGGCGGTGCCACCATGGGCCAGTTGCTGTCTCTGCCGGCCATTGCTTTCGGCCTGTGGCTGATGCTGCGCCGCGCCCGGCCGCAGCCGTCATGACACCCCTGGCGCGTCATCTGCACAACGAAATCGCCATGCACGGGCCCATGACCGTGGCGACCTTCATGGCCACGGTGCTGGGCCATCCCGAACACGGCTACTACATCAAGCGCGACCCGTTGGGCATGGAGGGGGACTTCGTCACCGCGCCCGAGGTCAGCCAGATGTTTGGCGAGTTGATCGGTTTGTGGTGTGTCGCCGGCTGGCAGCAGATGGGTTGTCCTGACCGGGTCCGCCTGGTCGAGATGGGCCCCGGCCGCGGCACCCTGATGGCCGATGCCCTGCGCGCCATGGCGGCAGTGCCGCCGTGCCGCGCGGCGCTCGACGTGCATATGGTCGAGACCAGCCCGACGCTTCGCGCCATGCAGCGCAAGGCCCTGTCCGATGTTTCGGTGACCTGGCACGACAGCCTCGCCGAGGTGCCCGAGGGGCCCTTGCTGCTGGTCACCAACGAGCTTTACGACGTGCTGCCGATCCACCAGTTCATGCGTACCCTGCAGGGCTGGCGCGAACGACTGGTCGATACGGAATCCAAGGGGGACGGGTTTCGCTTCGTCCTCGCCGACCAGCCGACGCCGGCCCTGGCCTTGCTGCCCGGCACCCTGGACGGCGCGCCGCTCAACAGTGTCGCCGAGATGTCGGCGGCAGCCATTGCTCTGACCGACGACATTGCCCGGCGGATCGTGGCCAACGGTGGCCTTGCCCTGATCATCGATTATGCCTCCGACCATGGCCCCCTGGGCGATACCTTTCAGGCGGTGCGCCGCCATGGCCATCATCACGTGCTCGACGACCCGGGCGAGGCCGACCTTTCCGCCGAGGTCGATTTCACCACTGTCGCCAGGGTCGCCACCGACGCCGGGGCCGCCGCCCACGGCCCGGTCAATCAGGGCGACTTTCTGCTGGGCCTCGGCATTGAGGCGCGGGCGGCGACCTTGGCCAAAGGCGCCAGCGCCAGTCAGCGCGAGGATATCGAGACCGCCCTGGGGCGGCTTATCGGCGCCGGTGAGATGGGCAGTCTGTTCAAGGCCTTGGCCATTGCGCCCCCGGATGCGCCGGCCCCGGCCGGGTTCGAGGTCACGTCATGATCGAGGCCGCCGCATTGGCCGGCGTGCGCCACGGCTTCTTTACCCGCCAGGGCGGCGTCAGCCAGGGTCTGTTCGACTCGCGCAACTGAGGCTTCGGTTCCGGCGACGCCGCCGCGCTGGTGGCCGAGAACCGCGCCCGCGCCATGGCCAACCTCGGGGTGGATAACCTGGTCACCGCTTACCAGTGCCATTCGGCGCGCTGCATCACGGTCACCGAGCCCTGGGCGCCCGGCGATTCCCCCCAGGCCGACGCCATGGTCAGCGATCGTCCCGGCATCGCCCTCGGCGTGTTGACCGCCGACTGCGCGCCGGTGCTGTTCGCCGACCGGCGCGCCCAGGTCATCGGCGCCGCCCACGCCGGCTGGCGCGGCGCCCTCGACGGGGTCACCGACGCGGCCTTTGCCGCCATGACGGCCCTGGGCGCCATGGCGGGCGAGACCGTGGCGGTGGTGGGTCCCTGTATCGCCCAGGCATCCTACGAGGTCGGACCCGAATTTCTCGATGCTTTCGCAGCGGCGGATTCCGCCAACGCCGGGTATTTCGTGCCGTCGGTTCGCGACGACCATTACATGTTCGACCTCCCCGGGTATGTGGCCACGCGCCTCGGCGCCCTGGGGCTTGCGTCGGTCGAGGTACTGGGGCTCGATACTTGTGCCGACGAGGCGCGGTTTTTCAGCTATCGCCGGGCCTGTAACAGGGACGAGGGCGACTACGGGCGGTTGATTTCATTGGTGGCACTGGGAGAGGACTAGGTCATGGAGCTTCATTTTACGCGCGAGGAATACGCGGAGCGGCAGGCGCGGACCATCGCCGCCATGACCGACGCCGGCCTCGACGGGCTGCTCATGTTTCGTCAGGAGAGCATGTTCTACCTGACCGGCTACGACACCTTCGGCTTTGTCTTTTTCCAGTGCTTCTATCTTGGCGCCGACGGCACCATGACCTTGTTGACCCGCTCGCCGGACCTGCGCCAGGCGCAACACACCTCGACCCTTGAGGACATCCGGGTCTGGGTCGACCGCGATGGCGCGACCCCGGCCGAGGATCTCAAGGCGATCCTTGACGAACACGGTTGCAAGGGCCGCAAGCTCGGCATCGAGTTCGAGGCATATGGCCTGACCGGACGAAGCTGGCGCATGGTCGAAGCGACCCTCGACGGCTTCTGCACCCTCGACGACGCTTCGGAGTTGGTCAGCCGCCTGCGCGTCGTTAAGAGCCCGGCCGAGATGGACTACGTGCGCCGCGCCGCCGCGCTCGGCGATGCCGCTCTTGATGAAGCCAACCGTCTGACCGTGGCCGGCGCCTTCGAGGGTGACATCCTGGCCGCCATGCAGGGTGCCGTGTTCAAGGGCGGCGGCGATTATGCGGGAAACGAGTTCATCATCGGCTACGGGTCCGGCGCTCTGTTGTGCCGCTACTTCAGCGGCCGCCGTCATATCGATCCCGAGGATCAGATGATGATCGAGTTCGCCGGCGTCTATCGCCACTACCATGCGGCGCTCATGCGTACAGTGCTGACCGGGCGTGCCAGCGAGGGCCACCGCGACATGCACAAGGCCTGTCACGACGCCCTGCTGGCCTGCCAGGAGGCGCTCAAGCCGGGCCGCCCGGTGGGCGAGGTGTTCGCTGCCCATGCCCGGGTGTTCGACGATGCCGGCTACGGCGCCCATCGGCTCAACGCCTGCGGCTACAGCCTGGGCACCACCTTTGCACCCAACTGGATGGATTGGCCCATGTTCTATGCCGACAATCCGGTTATCGCCAAGCCCAACATGGTGTTCTTCATGCATCCCATGATTCTCGACAGCGACCGCGGCCTGGCCATCGCTCTGGGCGAGACCGTGCGGGTCACCGAGACCGGCTGCGAACGCCTGTCCACGGCGTCCCTCGATCTGGTGGTCAACTGACGCCGTGCCCCATCTGCTGATCTTTCTGGCGGTTCTGGCGCTCGGCTTGCTGGCGAGCTGTGTTTTTTAACCGCCTGATCGTGCTGGCCCTGGTCCTGGTGCTCGGCGCCTGTGGCCAGTTGCCCCAGCCCTTCGCCCATGATGCCGGCGATGCGACCGCGCCGGCGGCGCTACGGCCCGCCGACGCCACCGGCGTGGTGGTCGATGGCAGCCGTTGCCACAAGCATTTGAGTGCGGTCGTCATCAAGGCTCTTACTGACGTCGACGTGCCGGCCAGCGCCGCCGGCGGCAACCTGGGCAGCCTGTGGCTCAATTGCGAGGGCGGCGCCGACGGCGGTACGTTCGGCTGGGTCCTGAGTGACGCACAAGGCGCGACCCTGGGCGAGTTCGAACAGATGGCGCCCGCCGGTACCGCTTTGCATACCTTGGCCGATGACGCAGCCGCGCGGGTGCTGGCGTTGCTCGGCCGCGACATCGCACCACCAGTGGTCGCCGAGCCACGCCCGGCGTTGGTCGTCGCACCAATCACCGGCGCGCCGGGCAACGGCCGCATGGCCCTGGCGCGGGCCATGGCCGGGGCCCTGGAATGGCGCGGTGCGGCACTGGCGGCCGAGCCCGGTGAGCACACGCTTCTGGTGCTCGGAACCGTGATCATGTCCGATGCGGCGCCCGGCATGCAGCGCATCGAAGTGGTGTGGGAAGTGCTTAAGCCCGACGGCCAACGTCTTGGTATCATCAACCAGGACAACACCGTGCCCGCCGGCACCCTGGACGGCGAATGGGGCGATATCGCGGCGGCCATCGCCGCCGGTGGCGCCGCCGGCGTGCTCGATCTGCTCGATCAAAGCGGTTTGTAGCGAAAAGTGGTCCGCCAGATTCCAGCGATCGTTATGAGCTACTCATAGCGATCGTTGACAAGCGCGCCATTCTTTCTTTGTCACAACCATGGGCGTCGCCGACCGTTCGGCGGGAGCCCCAGTCTGTGTAAATACAAGATTGGGCGAATGAACGCCCATCGGTTATTCTTCATGACCGATGGTAAAAAGTCGCCATTGTCGTTGAATCTCGCGAGGCCCTTTGGTACAGTCCGCCGCGTCGTAGGCTGGGTGATTTGGCACCCCTCATTCCAGCCGTGTGGACGGGCGTCTCGACCAAGGAAATTCCCCATGAGATTATTGGCTGGCAACAGCAATCGGCCGCTTGCCGAGGCCATCGCGGCATTCCTCGATATGCCCCTGGTCAAGGCCGGCATTCGTCGTTTCGCGGACATGGAAGTGTTCGTCGAGATCGAAGAGAACATGCGCG
>JAYGEF010000242.1:0-6898 GCA_046582535.1 Alphaproteobacteria bacterium | reverse complement strand
TGGCCGGCGGCGTGTTGCCAGTGATCAAGCACATGCCGGGACTTGGCCGGGCAATGATCGATAGTCATCACCAATTGCCGGTGATCGACGAGCCCCTGGACGTGCTGCGGGAGAACGACCTGGCGCCGTTCCAACAGCTCCGGGAATCGCCCTGGGGCATGACCGCCCATATGGTCTGCAGCGCCATCGATGACAAGCCGGCGACCCAGTCGAAGGCAGTCATCGAGCGGCTGATCCGGGGCGATATCGGGTTCGAAGGGGTGCTGTTTTCCGACGATCTTTCCATGGCGGCCTTGACTGGCAATCTCGGCGAGCGGGCGGCCTTGTCCCTGGACGCCGGTTGCGACGTGGTCGAGCACTGCAATGGCATGCTTGAAGAGATGCAGACGGTGGCTGCTGCGGTCGGACCTTTGAGCGACGGCGCCCAGACTCGCATCATCGCCGCGGAGGCCCGCCGCGAGACCGCGCCGGAGGCGGTGGATCGCGCCGCCCTTGAGGCGCGCCTGAGCGAACTGCTGGCGGGCGGGTGATGTCGGGATCGTTAAGCGAAATCCTTTATACCGTCTCGATCTGGATAATCCCGGTTGTGATCGCCATCACATTTCACGAGGTCGCTCACGGCTGGGTCGCCGACAAGCTGGGGGACAATACGGCGCGGCGCATGGGGCGGGTCAATTTTAACCCCCTGCGCCACGTGGACCGCTTCGGCACCGTCATCCTGCCGGGGCTACTGATCCTGCTCAGCGCGCCTTTCGTGTTCGGCTACGCCAAGCCGGTGCCGGTCAATTTCGGCCAGCTCAACAACCCCAAGCGCGACATGATCTGGGTTGCGCTAGCCGGGCCGGCCATGAATATCCTGCTGGCCGTGGCCGCTGCGATCCTGTTCCACATCTCATTTTGGTTCCCGTTCTGGTTCGGCGAGTGGCTGGCGGATACCCTGCGCAACATGCTGTTGATCAACGTGGTGCTGGCGGTATTCAACATGCTGCCACTGCCGCCGCTCGACGGTGGCCGGGTACTGGTCGGGTTGCTGCCGCGTCAGCTGGCTTACCGATTTGCCCGCATTGAGCGCTATGGCATGTTTATTCTGATTGGCTTCCTATTCATCCTGCCCATGGTCGGATCGATGTTCGGTATACAACTGAATATTTTCGCTTGGGTGGTGGGGCCGCCGATCAGCTTCGTGTACGATGCCATCATCGTACTGACCGGTCATAGCTGAACCAAACCAGATGATTGAAACCTTCGAGAGTGACGACAGCGGCGAACGCGGCGGGCCCCGGTGGGATGGCCAAGGCCAGCGGCTGTTTGTCGACATCGACGGTTACGAAGGCCCCCTCGATATGCTGCTGGCCCTGGCCCGCGAGCAGAAAGTCGACCTGGCCAACATCTCGATCCTGCAGCTTGCCGAGCAATACGTGTCCTATATCGAGCAAGCCCGAGAACTGGACCTGGACATCGCCGCCGATCACTTGGTCATGGCGGCGTGGCTGGCTTACCTCAAGTCGCGCCTGCTGTTGCCCGACCCGCCGGGCGACGAAGAGCCTAGCGGCGAGGAACTGGCCGAGGCTTTGGCCTTCCAGCTGCGACGCCTGGAAGCCATGCGCGAGGCCGGCGAGAAGCTGTTGGGCCGGCCGCGGCTAGGCCAGGACGTTTTCGCCCGGGGTGCGCCGGAGGGCCTGCGCGTGATCCGCCATCCGTTCTTCGAGGTTACCCTCTACGAATTGCTGCAGGCCTACGCCGAGCACAAGGTGAGGGCCAGTGTCAGCCGGCTCACGGTGGAGCCGTCGCGCATCCAGTCCATGGATCAGGCCCTGGCCTATCTGCTGAGCAAGCTCGATCATTCCATGAGTTGGCAGACCCTGGTAAGTTTTCTGCCGCCTGGGTTGTCCAGCGATGTGATCGGCCGGTCCATGGTCGCCTCGACCTTCGCCGCCAGTCTCGAGCTTGCCCGCCAGGGCGAGGTCAAGCTGCGCCAATCCAAGCCCTTCGCACCGCTGTTCCTGCGCGCGTCAAAATCCAACAAGGCCACGAGCAAGCCATGAGCGATCAATCCACGCGTGATCAGGCCCAAGAACTGCGCATGCTCGAGGCCATGCTGTTCGCTGCCACCGAACCGCTGGATGAAGCGGCCCTGGCTAGCCATCTGCCCGAAGGTACCGACCTCGCGGCACTGCTGGGCGAACTGCAGGCGGCCTATGCGGAGCGCGGCATCAACGTGGTGCGGGTGGCCAAGCGCTGGGCCATGCGGACCGCCGTCGATCTGGCGCCGCTGCTGCGGCGCGATGTTGAGGTTGGCCGGCGGCTGTCGCGGGCCGGGGTCGAGACCCTGTCGATCATCGCCTATCACCAGCCGGTGACCCGGGCGGAGATTGAGGAAATGCGGGGCGTCAGTACCAGCCGGGGCACCCTGGATATTCTGCTCGAAGCCGGTTGGATCAAGCCCCGGGGTCGGCGTCAGACCCCCGGCCGACCAGTAACCTGGGTTACCACCGACGGCTTTCTCGACCATTTCGGCCTCGACTCCCTCGACGATCTGACCGGCGTATCGGATTTGCGGGCAGCCGGCCTGCTCGACAGCGGTCCGTCGGCGCGAGGCTACGGTCTTGAGTTGCCTCTAGGCGGGGGCGGCGAGGATGAAAACGATGCCGAAGACGCGGATCCGGTGGAGCCACTCAGCGATCAGTCAGATGACGACTGACGATTGTGTTGAGAGAGTCGAGAATTGTCCCTACATATAAGGAGCTTGCGGCATTGATTTAATATCCTTAGT
Source organism: Alphaproteobacteria bacterium (assembly GCA_046582535.1). Taxonomy (GTDB): domain Bacteria; phylum Pseudomonadota; class Alphaproteobacteria; order JAAXGF01; family JAAXGF01; genus JAYZAP01. The sequence continues at coordinate 4,125 of JAYGEF010000242.1, read as the reverse complement.
TTGTTTGTGGAAATGCTGCAAATGCAAATCATTCTTAACTATGTTAATGACAGAATACCCCTGATGTCAGACCATAGGGATGATCTGACTGTACGAGCCGGGTCGTAAGTCCGTCGCCACATTGACCCGGCGCCCACCTCGCTACCGCCTTTCGCCTGCTGAATAGGACCGCAAGACTTGCCCAACGCCTCGTCAACAATCCACCGCGCCGCGATTGGTCCGGTTACGTTCTGGGCGCGCCTCGACGGTTGGACTCTGACAGCGATTGTCATTGCCGCCCTGGTTGCCATCCCCGTGGTCGTGGTCATGGCCAGTCTATTGGTGCCCGCCGGCGAGGTCTGGCGCCATCTGGCGGATACGGTGTTGACCGGCTACGTGGTCAACACCCTAGTGCTGATGCTGGGGGTCGGGGCAGGGACCCTGGTCATCGGCATTGCCACCGCGTGGCTGGTGACCATGTGCCGTTTTCCCGGCCACGGCGTATTCGAATGGGCGTTGTTGTTGCCTCTGGCCGTGCCGACCTATGCCATCGCCTTTACCTATGGCGGCTTGTTTGAGTTCGCCGGCCCGGTACAGACCGAACTGCGCGAGGTCTTCGGGTGGGGCCGCAGCGATTACTGGTTTCCGGAAGTGCGATCTCTCGGCGGCGCCATCCTGGTCATGTCCGTGGTGCTCTACCCCTACGTCTACCTGTTGGCCCGGGCCGCCTTTCTCGAGCAATCGGTTTGTGTCATGGAAGTCAGCCGCACTTTAGGACGAGGGCCCTGGCGCAGCTTCCTGGAAGTCGCCTTGCCGCTGGCTCGGCCGGCCATCGCCGGCGGCGTGGCCCTGGCGCTGATGGAAGCCCTGAGTGACTTCGGCGCCGTCCAGCACCTCGCCGTGGCGACCTTTACCACGGGTATCTTTCGCACCTGGTTCGGCCTTGGGGAGCCCATCGCGGCGGCCCAGTTGTCGGCTGTGCTGCTGTTGTTCGTGCTGGCGCTTATTGTGCTTGAGCGCGGCCTGCGCGGTGGCCGCAAGTTCCACCACACATCGCGGCGTTACCGGGCGCTGCCGCGCTATGAATTGTCCAGCGGTCGTGCCCTGGTCGCTTTCCTAACCTGTTTCGCGCCGATCTTCCTTGGCTTCCTGCTACCCGGCGGTCAGCTCGTTGCCTGGACCGCCGAGACAGCTCATAAGGTGGTGGACTACGATTTTCTGGTTCTGGCGGGCAACAGCATCATGCTGGCCACCGTCGCCGCCACCGTGGCGGTCGGCGCCGCGCTGTTGCTGGCGTATGGCCAGCGGCTCAAGCCCGGCCCGGTATTGGGCATCGCCGCGCGGGTCGCCAGCATGGGTTATGCGGTGCCCGGCGCGGTCATCGCGGTCGGTGTGCTGCTACCGTTTGCCTGGCTCGACAACCAGGTTGACGGCTTGATGCGCAGCACCTTCGGGATTTCCACCGGCCTCATCCTGAGTGGCACCCTGGTGGCCTTGGTGTTCGGCTATCTGGTGCGGTTCCTGGCGATTTCGTTCAATACGGTGGAGGCCAGCCTGGGCAAGGTGACGCCGACCATGGACGGCGCCGCGCGCACCCTGGGTCTGGGCGCCGGGGCGACGTTGCGCCGGGTTCACGTGCCCATCGTGTCGGGTAGTTTGCTGACCGCGGCGTTGCTGGTGTTCGTCGATGTTATGAAGGAATTGCCGGCTACGTTGATCATGCGACCATTCAATTTCAACACTTTGGCGGTGCGGGCTTTCGAGCTCGCCGAAGACGAACAGCTTGCGGAATCAGCACCAGCGGCGCTATCCATTGTCGGCGTCGGCATCTTGCCGGTGATTTTGTTGACTTTTGCCATTGCCCGTTCGCGGCCCGGGCACTGGTCGGATTGAGGTTGAAACCGTGGACGCCCTGACCCTGGAAAACATCAGCCATTCCTTTAACGGCACCCCGGCCGTTGATGGGGTTAATCTGACCGTCGGCGAGGGTGAACTGGTCTGCCTGCTGGGGCCATCGGGCTGCGGCAAGACCACGGTGCTTCGTATTGCCGCCGGTCTCGAGGAATTGCAGCACGGCCGCGTCTTCATCGGCCAGAGCGAAGTTGCCCGGCCCGGCGCCTCGGTGCCGCCGGAAGGCCGTGGTGTCGGTCTGGTGTTCCAGGACTACGCCCTGTTCCCTCATCTCACGGTGGCCGAGAACGTCGCCTTTGGCCTCAAGGGACGGCCGGCGGTGGAACGTCAGGATACGCCGGGCGAAATGCTCGAAATGGTCGGCATGGCGAGCTACGCCAAGCGCTATCCCCACACCCTGTCGGGCGGCGAGCAACAGCGCGTCGCCCTGGCTCGCGCCCTGGCGCCCCGGCCCCGGTTGCTGTTGCTGGATGAGCCCTATTCAGGCCTCGACATTCGTTTGCGCGACCAGGTTCGCGACGAAACCCTGCGGGTCCTGCGCATGGCCGGCATTTCCACCCTAATCGTCACCCACGACCCGGAAGAGGCCATGTATATGGGCGACCGCATCGCCGTCATGCGCGGTGGGCGTATTTTGCAGCAGGGCGGCCCGGCGGAGCTTTACGGCGCCCCGGCCAATTCCTTCATCGCCAAGTTTCTCAGCGATGTCAACGCCATGCACGGCACTGTCGAAGGTGGCGTGGTGCCCAGTACGTTCGGCTGCCTCGGTGCCAACGGCGCCGACGAAGGGGTCCGAGTCGATATCCTGATTCGCCCCGAGGCCTTGAGCCTGGGCGATGCTGAAACCGCGAAAACCGCCAGTGGCGGCGGCTCCGCGGCGGCCACCATCATTGCCGTACATCCCCTGGGACACAGCACAATCGTTGATCTCCGCATGGACGCCGACGGCACGGAACTGCGCGCCCGGGTGCCCGGTATATCGCCCCCGGCGCCGGGAAGCCGGGTGTCCGTCGCCCTCGACGGCAGCCATACATTTGTATTTCCCTGCGCCGACCCCACCTCTTGAGAGGGGGATGTGTTACAACACCTACGAATCAGGCGTTTTGGCGGCGTTGCGTCGTTATGCGCTTTCTGACATTATGCGCCGCCTTGGAAATGGCCGGCGACAAAGACTAGGAGCAAGAAGTTAATGGGAGCGTTCAGTATTTGGCATTGGGTGATTGTCCTCGTGATAATCCTTCTGCTGTTCGGAAAGAATAAGATCCCCTCGCTGATGGGTGATATGGCGAAGGGCATCAAAGCCTTTAAGACAGGCATGAAGGAAGACCCGACGACGTCGCCGAAGAAACTCGACGAGACGGAAGGCGCCGAGACCAGCGAAACCGTCGCGGCCGCCGAACAGGCGGAGACCACCGTCACCAAGGAAAAGGCGGCGGAAGGCTAAGTGCGAGCGGAAACTGGCCGGCATGCACCGAAGGCATAGGCTGATATGTTTGATATAGGCTGGCCAGAGATGGCGGTTGTCGGCGTTATTGCCCTCATCATAATCGGACCGAAGGATCTGCCGCGCATTATGCGTTGGGTCGGCGGTTGGGTTGGCAAGGCACGCGGTATGGCACGCCAGTTCCAGCGTAGTATCGACGACTTGGCGCGAGAAGCCGATCTGGAAGACGTCAAGAAGAGCGTCGACTCCGTGAGCAAGATCAATCCGACCCAGGAACTCGACAAAGCCATCGACCCCACCGGTTCGGTGAAAAAGGCGTTGGACCCTTCGTCGACGGACGCGACGAGCGCGACGGAAGACAGCGGCGCGGCGGCGGACCCTGAACCCGCCAGCGAAAAGCCCGATGAAGCCGAAGCCGAACCCGACGCAGCCAAGGAACCGGTGTCGGCGGACGGCGAGTCCCTGGCCGAGGCGCCGAAAACCCAAGCCAGCGCCTAAATTTGATCCATGACGACTAATATCGACGATAGCAAAGCGCCTCTGCTCGAACACCTGGTCGAGTTGCGTACCCGGTTGGTGCGTTCGGCCCTGGCGTTGTTGCTGACCTTCTTCGTCTGTTTCTACTTCGCCGGCGATATTTTTGATTTCCTGGCGGCGCCGCTGGCCGAACAACTCGGCGACCGCGAAGACCCGCGGATGATCTTCACCGCCATGCACGAGGTGTTCTTCACCCAGGTAAAAGTGGCCTTTTTCGCGGCGCTGTTTGTCTCGTTCCCGATGATCGCCAACCA
>JAYGEF010000187.1:0-8290 GCA_046582535.1 Alphaproteobacteria bacterium | reverse complement strand
GAGAAGTTGCCGGCGTCGTTGGTGATGATGTGATCGCCGGTCAGGCGCTCGCCCACGGTCTTGACCACCTGGGTCACATCGACCGCGCCCAGGGCCTCGACTCCGCCGTCGCGAAACTTGAGGAATTCAGCGTGATTGGCGGCGCACCATTCGGCGCGCTCGTTGGCGGGGGGCGGCAGGGCGGCGGCGATGGCGTCGAGCGCCGCGCCCGTATGGGCGGCGATGGCCACGTCAGGCTTGCGCCCGTGGCCCAATACCGCCGGGTCGGCGTGGATGTGGATTACGGTCTGGCCGTCGCGCAGCAGGGTGTAGTCCTCGGTGGTGATGGCGTCGAGGCGGTTGCCGGCGATCACCACCACGTCACAGTCGGCCCAGGCCTGGCGCTGGAAAGCCGCGCGGCCGAGGCCGAGATGGCCGACATAGGCGGGGCCGTCGTTGTCGTAGGCGTCCTGGCGGCGGAACGAGGTAAAGACCCCGGCGCCGGCGGCCTCGGCAAAGCCGGCCAGGGCGCCTTGAGCGTCGTGATAGGTGACCATCTCGCCGGCCACCACCAGGGGCCGTTTTGCCTTGGCGATAAGCTCGGCGGCCGTTGCTATGGCTTCGGCGTCGGGCGCGGGCAGGGATTGCGGCGCGGGGCCGGGGATGACCGGATCGCCGGCGTCGCCCTCGGTAACGTCCTCGGGCAAGGGCACCACCACCGGTCCGGGCCGGCCCGAGCGTGCGGTATCGAGGGCCTCGGCGGTGGCGCGGGCCACGTCGGCCGGGCCGTCGGGTTCGATCACCGCCTTGGCGATGGTCCCGAACATGGCCTGATAGTCGATTTCCTGGAACGCTTCGCGGCCCTTGTGGCTGCTCGGGATTTGACCCACGAACAGTACCATGGGCGACGAGTCCTGGGCCGCCGTGTGGACCCCGATGGACGCGTTGGTGGCGCCCGGCCCGCGGGTCACGAAGGCGACCCCCGGGTTGCGGGTCAGCTTGCCGTAGGCCTCGGCGGCAAAGCTGACGCCGCCTTCCTGGCGGCAGGTGATGAGCTGGAACTTGTCCTGGACAAGTCGCAGCGCCTCGAGCACCGGGAGATAGCTCTCGCCGGGCACCGCGAAGCCGACCCGCACGTCATGGGCCAGCAGGGTCGCGACCAGGGCGTCGCCGCCATTCATGAGGCGGCTGACCTATGCGATTTCGAAGACGGCGTCGATCTCGACGGCGACGCCAAACGGCAGGTTGGCGGCGCTGACGGCGAAGCGGGCGTGGCGGCCCTTGTCGCCGAACACGTCGACCATGAGGTCGGAAGCGCCGTTGACCACCTTGGGCTGGTCGCCGAAGTCCGGGGTTGAATTGACGAAGGCGCCGAGCTTGACGCAGCGCACCACCCGGTCGAGATCGCCGCCGCAGGCCGCCTTGACCTGGGCGATGATGTTGAGGGCGCAAAGCCGTGCCGCCTGGGCGCCTTCCTCGGCGCTGAATTCGGCGCCGAGCTTGCCGATGAACTTGAGCTCGCCGTCCGCCATGGTGACCTGGCCGGAGATAAACACCTGATTGCCGGTGATCGCCCAGGGCACGTAATTGGCCACCGGGGCCGCTGCCTCGGGCAGGTTGATGCCGAGTTCGGCGAGTTTGCTGTCGATGATGCCGGCCATGGTCGGTGTCTCCTCGGGTGACGTGAGTAATGGGATGGGGTTTCGGCGCTGTCTAAAGGCTTATGGACGCCCTGTCAAACCGATGACACGAGACGCTCGAATCAAAAGACCGCTGCGCACCCAGACAAGGCGCGGCGGCCCACGATGGCGGCTATTTCTCTAGGTTTGGCGATGCAGCCAGGGACGCAGAACCAGGGGCTTGGCGCGCTTGCGGCGGTACATGTCCGCGTCGGCCCGGGCGATCAGGTTGTTGGCCTCGTCGTCGCCGCCGAAGGCCACCGTGCCGAAGCTGGCGCGCATGGGAATTTCGGCCGCCTCGAACGTCACCAGGGAGCTGTTGACCTCGGCCTCGAGGGCGGCGATGCGCAAGCGGCCGCCGCGCGGCGTGGTGTGGATCAGGATGACGGCGAACTCATCACCGCCGAGACGTGCGGCCACGTCGGTGGCGCGCAGGTTTCCGTCGAGCAGGTCGGCCATGTGGCCAAGCACCTCGTCGCCGGCCTGATGGCCGAGCTCGTCGTTGATGGCTTTGAAGTTGTCGAGGTCGATGAAGCTGAGAACGCCGGTGCTCTCGACCCGGCGGGCAATGGCCAGGGCATGGCGGAGCTGCTGGTTGAAGCCGCGGCGATTGAGCAGGCCGGTGAGTTCATCCTTATAAGACAGGGTTTCCAGGGTCGAGATGCGCTGGCTTTGCTCGGCCAGTTGCTGCTGGGCGTCGGCGGCGGCGATCAGCGCTCGTTCCAGCAGCTCACGCATGTCGGTGCCCACAGTGCCGCTGTCGGGACGGCATGACGCCACCAGGCGGTCGGCGATGACGCCAACGTTTTCAATGATATCCGTGCTGTGCAGCGCCGCGAGTTCGGTATGGTTTGCCATTCTTCGTTATCCCTATCCGGTCAGCCTTGATTGACCCCGTAACCGGTCAACGTGTTACTTTTCGTAATAATCACCGCAAACCTCGTGCCAAGCCATAAGGCTTTGAAAATAATCCATAAAACAGCAGTTTCGCACCGTGATGGCAGAGCAGGATGTGCCGCCCGGCAGGAATTGCCAGGTCAGCCCGGCCATGGTTGCCGGCGGCGCCTAAGTTGTTGCACGGCTTGATTCTTGTGTTCACACAGATTGACGGCGGCGGGGCTTGCGGCCCATGCTCGGAACCGGAGACAGGAAGGGAGCATCATGAACGGCACAAGGTACCGGCGAGGCGTGCTTACAGTGGTTGCCGGTTGTCTGGCCATGATCGCCGTCGCCAGTGCCAATGCGGCCCAAATGGTGTCCCACCAGGCGCTCTACACCATGAGTTTGCAGAGCTCGAGCCGAGCCAGCGATGTGGCCCAGATCGATGGTCACATGGCCATTGAGATCGTCGACGCCTGCGATGGCTGGACGATCAAGCAACGGGTTGCCCTCATTGTCACCACCTTCGACGGCGACGAGATCGGCTCCTACACCAGCTTCACCAGCTGGGAGTCCGACGATGGTGAGCGGTTTCGTTTCGAACAGCAAACCCGCCAGGGCAAGAAGATCATTGACGAACTGAGCGGCGATGCCCGGCTTGATGGCGACCAGGGTGGCGTGGCCAGGCTTACCAAGCCCGAAGACATGGCTATCATCTTGCCGCCAGGCACGGTGTTTCCCAACATGCACACTGAACTGCTGATCGCCCATGCCGAGGCCGGCGCAACGTTCTTAAATCGCACGGTTTTCGACGGCACCGCGGTCGATAACCCCAATCACGTAACTGCGTTCATCGGCAACCAGACCGCCGGGCCCCAATTGCCCATGGACAACGAGGCGCCATTGGTGTGGCCCATCCGACTGGCGTTCTTTCAACTCGACACCCGAAATCCCGAGCCGGACGTGGAAATCGGCCTGCTGCTCGAAGCCAATGGCGTGACCCGTGCTATCGAACTGGACTACGGTAGTTTCGTCATCGACGGGCGGCTCGACGAGCTTGAGTTGCTTGCGCCGATTGACTGTTGAGTTGGTAGCTGTAACCGGGAAAATCGTTTCATGGCCATTATCGACCGCGACCGCCTCGCCACCATGATGGCGGCGGAGGAGCAACGCTTTACCGACAACCACCCCAAATCGGCGGCGTTGTTCGAACAGACGAAAAAATCCGTTCATCGCGGCGTGCCCATGCCGTGGATGACCCAGTGGGCGAGCCCGTTTCCGGTCTTTGCCGAGAGCGCCCGGGGCGCCCGCATCCACGACGTCGATGGTCACGACTACATCGACTTTTGTCTCGGTGACACCGGCGCCCTGTTTGGCCACTCGCCGCAACCCATTGCCGAGGCTGTCGCCGACCAGGCGGCCAACGGCATAACCAACATGCTGCCGACCGGGGACGCGACCCGGGTCGGCGAGGCGCTGAGCGCGCGCTTTGGCCTGCCGTACTGGCAGTTCGCCCTGAGCGCCACCGACGCCAACCGCTTCGCCATCCGCCTGGCTCGGGCGGTGACCGGGCGTCGCCGCATCCTGGTGTTCAATGGTTGTTATCACGGCAGTCTCGATGAGACCCTGGTGACCCTGGAGAACGGCGTCATGCGGCCCCTGGCGACGACCATGGGCTCGGCCCTCGATCCGACCGAAACCACCCGCATGGTCGAGTTCAACGATGTTCCGGCGCTTGGGGCGGCGCTGGCCGAGGGCGACGTGGCCTGCGTGCTGTGCGAGCCGGCCCTGACCAACGTCGGCCTGGTGTTTCCCGAGCCCGGTTTTCATCAGGCGGTGCGCGATCTGACCCGCGAGCATGGCGCCATGCTGATCGTCGATGAGACCCACACGATTTGTGCCGGGCCCGGCGGCGGCACCGCCTATTTCGATCTCGATCCGGACATCGTTACCCTGGGCAAGCCCGTGGCCGGCGGCATCGCCACGGCAGTTTACGGCTTCAGCGAAGCCATTGGCGATCGCATTGCCGACTGGATCGACAGTATCGGCTCGTTCGTCACCGGCATTGGCGGCACTCTAGTCGGGAATGCTCTGGCCATGCGAGCCATGGCGGCGTCCCTGGAGAACGTCATGACCGAGGAGAACTACGCTCATATGACCGAGCAGGCCGGGCGGCTCGCCGACGGGGTCTCGAAGATCATCGCGGCGCGCGATCTGAACTGGGGTGTCGGACGGCTCGGTGCGCGGGTTGAATACCGGTTTCATGGCGGCGAGCCGCGAAACGCCACCGAGGCCCAGGCTGGCGACGACCCGCAATTCGACAGCCTGTTCCGGCTCTACTTCCTCAATCGCGGGATCATGCTGACGATCTTCTATAATGTTTCGCTGGTGTCGCCGGCGACCACGGCCGCCGACATCAACCGCCACAACGCCGTGTTCGCCGAGTTCGCCGACGCCGTGACCGGGTAGGGGAGGGCCATGCACCAAAGCTATTGGTTCGAGGACGCCGTCGCCGCTGAGGCCGGGGATGCGGCACCGACGATCGAGGGCGACATCCGGGCCGATGTCTGCATTGTCGGCGGCGGCTTCACCGGCCTATGGACGGCTATTAACCTGAAGAATAAATCGCCGTCCCTCGACGTGGTTCTGCTCGAGAAGGATGTCTGCGGGTCCGGCGCCAGCAGCCGCAACGCCGGTTTCCTGGTCAATTTCTGGCCCAAGTTTCCCGACATGGAGAAAGCCTTCGGCACTGACGAGGCGCTGCGCATCGGCCTCGCCTGCGCCAGCGCCGTAGACGATATCGTCGTGCTATGCGCGTCCCACAACATCGATATCCAGCACCAGCCGGTGGGCTGGCTGTGGGGTTCCACCAATGAGGCCCAGTCGGGCCACTGGACCTCGATCATCGATCGGCTCGAGCGTCATCAGATCTATCCCTTGAAATACCTCGGTCGGGCTGAGATGGCCGAGCGTACCGGCTCGAACGCGTATGTGGACGGGGTGCTCGACGCCGGGGTCGGCTCGATTCAGCCGGGCCGACTGGTCCGTGGCCTGCGCCGGGTGGCGTTGGAAAAGGGCGTGCGTATTTTTGAGCACTCAGCCATGACCAAGCTTGACCGCAGCCGCCCGCCGGTGGTCCACACGGCCAAGGCGCAGGTGCGGGCCGAAAGGGTGGTGCTGGCATTGTATGCCTGGACCCTGGGTATCCGGGAACTGCGTCATTCCCTGGTGGTCATTGGCACCGACGCGGTGGCTACCGAGCCAATCCCCGAGCTGATCGAGGAAGCCGGTTTCGCCAAGGCGCCGGCGATCAACGACAGCCGGATTTTCGTGCAGTTCATCCGAACCACCGCCGATAACCGGGTGGTGTTTGGCAAGGCCGGCGGGGCGCTGCCGTTCGGCGCTCACATGGGCGCCGATTTCCAGTCGCCGGGGCGCGGTATCGATCAGCTTCGTAACGAAATCTTGCGCAACGACTACCCCAAGCTCATGAAGGCGCCGGTGTCGCGGACGTGGTCCGGGCCCATAGACCGCACCAAGTCGGGCATGCCGTTCTTCGGCTCGTTGCCGACCTGCCCCGATGTGTTTTACGGCTTCGGCTACTCGGGCAACGGCGTGCTTCCCAGTGTATTGGGCGGGCGCATCCTGTCCAGCCTGGTGCTGGGACGGGATGATGAATGGTCCAATTGCGGTTTGGTGCGCCCGGCACCCTATAGCTTCCCGCCCGAGCCCATTCGCTATTTCGGCGGCCTCATGGTGCGCGCCGCCATATTGCGCAAGGATCGCCTGGAGAATGAAAACCGCTCGGTCGATCTGCTGACCCGGGGTCTGGCGGCTTTTGCGCCGGGCAGCTTCAAACCAACCGAATAGGGGAGGGTGTAGGCGCATGATGTGCGGGGCCATCGCCCGCCGCCTGGGATTGGCGGCTATCACACTGTTCGTGTTAAGTGGGCCGGTGTGGTCCCAGGCCATCCCGGCCGATGCGGCGGTGGCCATCGCGGCGGCCTTGCGCGACGATCAGCTGGCCCGGGCAAACCTCGCCATAACGTCGTCGGTGTTTCATGACGCGGCCAATCCGCTGGCTCTCGACAACGCTCGCGGCCGGGCGACCGCGGCGGCCTTGAGCAGCGCCGTGGTGGCATCCATCGCCGCCCATCCGGCCTATGCCCAGGCCATTGTCCAAACGGCGGTTGCCGCCGCGCCGGATTATGGAACTGTCATTATCGAGCGGGCCAGCATGGCCTTTCCCGGCTTTGCCCATCTGTTTGGCGGCGCCGCGCCAACCGTAGCGGCGCAGCAATACGCGGCGCCCGCCTACATGGTTTCCCAACCGTTGCCGCCGGTGCACCCCATGGCCACGGCGACGCCCGACGCGGCCGGCACGAGAGACCCGTTCATCCTCGACATGAGTTACCTGGAAAGCTATCCGGCAAACGCCGTCCGTGTGGTGGCGGCGCCCTACTGGTTTGATCGCCAGGACTGGATCAACACCGCCGTGGTAGCTGGTATTGGCGGCGGTCTGATGCTGCTCGACAACGAGATCCGTGATTTCATGCAGGGCGACGTACGAACCAGCACGACCGACGATTTGGCCGATGTGGTCTATCACTTCGGCAGCTTCTATACCCTGGCCGCCGGTCTTGGAGTCACCTATGCCGGCGGCGAGTTGATTGGCGATCATCGTCTTCAGGAGGTCGGGCTGCTGGGCGGGCAATCGCTATTGATCGCCGGTGTGCTCGGCATCGGCGCCAAATGGGTGTTTCAGCGCGACCGCCCCAACAGTGGCAAGGGCGCGGGATCGTGGAGCCCGTTCTCATTCGATGAGGACAACACGGCGTTCCCGTCGGGACATGCCCTGCATGCCTTTGCGGTGGCCGCGGTGGTCGCTTCGGAATATGAGGATTACGAGCTGGTCGGCCCTATCGCCTACGGCCTGGCAACGGCGACCTCCCTAAGCCGCTTGAACGACAACAAGCACTGGGCGTCGGACGTATTCGTCGGCGGCGCCCTGGGTTACTTCATCGGCAAGATGGTGGTGCGCTATAACCCGTTCGATCTGCCGCCGGGGATCGCCGTCGGCCCCTGGCGCCAGGATGACGGCCAGGGTTTGTCGCTGGGGTTTGATTTCTAGCCTTATTGGGCCGCGGACTCGGCGATGACCTGTTCGAAGGCGGCTTTGGCCTGAGTACCGCAGTCGTTGCGGAGATAGATACCAGCCGCATCGAGCGGGTTGTCGACGTTGTCGTCGAGGGCGACAACCCGGAATATGGCCGAACCGCTATAGCCCTGATTCCAGACGTAGCGGCCTTCTTCCAGGGGGCGGCCACGCCGGTTCCCAAGGGAAGGCTGTGGTGCCGGCCGGCCAGGTCGCTTGCAACACATGCTGAGGCGAGGTGCGTCGCCGCACGATCAGGTTGGTCTGCTCGGTCGGGGCTTCGGTAACGTGGAACGTGGGACTGATGCCTTCGGTCAGGCAAAAAACATCGGTGGCGGTGCTGATGGCCTCGGTACCGCCTGTGTGGGGCCCCGCCGTGGTGCCGCGTACGAGGGTGGCGTTCTCATCGCCCATGTTAAAGACTTCGACCCGGCGATTGGCGTCGTCGTCCGGGTTTTCCTCGACCAGCAACAGCTTCTCGCCGAGACCGACATCGTTGAGCCGCGTCACCTCGACCCGGGAAATCCGGATCAGGTATTCGCGTACCGATGCGGCGCGCCGTTCCGAAAGGGTCTGATTGTATTCCGCCGACCCGGAA
>JAYGEF010000171.1:0-2752 GCA_046582535.1 Alphaproteobacteria bacterium | reverse complement strand
CGGTTGGCGTCGATGTGGGGGGAACCTTCACGGATTTGATACTGCTCGACCCGGTGGCCGGCGACATTCGCGTCGCCAAGGTACCGACGACCACGGACAACCAGGCCTTTGGCGTGCTGGCGGCCCTGGCGGAGACCGGTGTGCCCCTGGCCGAGGTTCAGACCATCATTCACGGCACCACCACTACCACCAACGCCCTGCTTGAACGCAACATCAGCAACACCGGCTTGATCACCACCCGGGGCTTTCGCGATGTTATCGAACTGGGCCGCCGGACCCGGCCTAACCCCTATGGGCTCAAGGGTTGGTTCGAGCCGTTGATTCCCCGGGAACGGCGCCTCGAGGTTACCGAGCGCATGGATGCGGCGGGCAAACTGGTCACCGACCTTGACGAAGACGAGCTGCGTAAGGCGGTGCAGGAACTCCTGGATATGGGCTGTGAATCCCTGGTAATTCATTTCCTCCACGCCTATGTTAATTCGGACCACGAGCGGCGCGCCGGGGCCATCGCCGCGGAAATTTGGCCCAACGACAACATCACCCTGGGCCATGCCATTCTGTCGGAATATCGCGAGTACGAGCGCGGCGTCACTGCCGTGGTCAACGGCTGTGTCCGCCCGGTGCTCAATCGCTACATCACGCGGCTGCGGGACGAACTGGCCGAACGCGGTTATGGCCATGATCTGCTGGTCATGCAGGGCAATGGCGGTACCGTGTCGTCGACCATCGTCGCCGAGGCGGCGGTCAAGACGGTGATGTCGGGGCCGGCGTCAGGCGTCATGGCGGCGGCCTATACGGCCAAGGCGGCGGGTATCGATCACGTCATTACCTACGACATGGGCGGCACCAGCTGCGATGTCGGCGTGATCCGCGACGGTGTGCCCCAGGTCAGCAGCGAGCTTGAGCTGGAATACGCCATGCCGATCCATGTGCCCATGGTCGACGTCCATTCCATCGGCGCCGGTGGCGGCTCCATCGCCAAGATAAACGCCGCCGGCATGCTCCAGGTCGGGCCGCAAAGCGCCGGCGCCGACCCCGGGCCGATCTGCTATGGCCGGGGCGGCACGCAGCCGACCATCACCGACGCCAATCTGCTGCTCGGCCGGCTCAACCCGACGGCGCTGTTTTCGGTCGAAAGCCCGGTGTCTCTCGACAGCCTGCGGGCGGTGTTCGCCGACGGTATCGGCGCCGCCCTCGGCCTCGACGCCGAGGCCGCGGCGGCGGCGGTGCTGCGCATCGCCAACGACCGCATGGCCGGGGCGCTTCGCCTGGTGTCCCTCGAACGGGGCCACGACCCGCGCGACTTTGCCTTGTTCGCCTTCGGCGGCGCCGGGCCGCTTCATTCGTCGGCCCTGGCCAAGGAACTCGGTGTGCCGACCATCCTGGTGCCGGCCCGGCCCGGTATCACAAACGCCCTGGGCTGCCTCGCCGCCGACGTGCGCCACGACTATGTCAACACGGTCAACCTGACGGTTGCCGACCTCGACATGGCGCGGATCAAGACGATGCTCGAAGATCATATTGCCGAGGGCAAAGTGACGATCCGCCATGAGGGTGTGGCCATCACCGGCATCACCGTCATTCATACTGCCGACATGCAGTTCCAGGGCCAGAGTCATATCCTCAGTATTGCGGTCAGCGGTGTCGAGGTTACCCAGGACGAGTTGCAGAGCGCTTTCGAGGCTGCCTACTGGCGGCGCTTCGAGGTCGAGTTGCCGGAAATCCGCGCTGTGCTGGTCAACCTGCATACGGCGGTTATCGGCGACCGTGAAGGGGTGCCTCTGGCGGCTCTGGCCCATGCCAACGATACGGACCGGGAGCCGGCCCATACCCGCCAAGTGTGGTTCGAGAGCGGCTGGGCCGAAACCCCGATCTATCGCCGCGAACAGCTACCCGCCGGCGCCACGCTCACCGGCCCGGCCATCATCGAACAGCTCGACACCACCGTGGTGGTCGAGCCTAGCGACGAAGTGGTGGCCGACCAACTGGGCAATCTGATTATAACCGTCGAAGGAGCCGGGTCATGAGCATCACACTCGACCCGGTCACCCTGGCAGTGATCCAGAACGGCCTGATCCAGGTCTGCAACGAAATGGATCAAGCCTTCGTACGCGCCGCTTTCAGCCCGGTCATTTCCGAAGGCCTGGATCGCTCCGACGGCATCTATCACCGCCATACCGGCGAACTCATTGCCCAGGGCGATCTCGGCCTGCCGATCTTCGTCGGCACCATGCAGTTCGGCACCAAGGCGGTGATCGATCGCGCCGGTGAGTTTGAGCCGGGCGATATGTATGTGGTCAACGATCCCTATCTCGGCGGCACCCACCTGATGGACGTGCGCTTCGTCAAACCGTTCTTCTACAAGGGCGAGTTGTTCTCGTGGCTGGCCAACACCGGCCATTGGCCCGACACCGGCGGGGCCGTGCCCGGCGGGTTCTCGGCCGCTGCCACGGAGATCGAGCAGGAGGGTCTGCGTCTGCCGCCGGTCAAGCTGTTCAAGGCTGGTGTCATGGACAAGGAGATCCTGTCGATCATCCTCTCCAACATTCGCATCGCGGGTGAGCGTATCGGTGACATAAAGGCCCAGGCGGCGGCGCTGAACGTTGGCGAGCGACGCCTCACTGTCTTGCTCGACCGCTACGGGCGGGACACGGTGGAAGCCGCGATTACCGAGTTGCGCGCCCGCGCCGATCAGCAGATGCGGGCCAAGATCAGCGAGATCCCGGACGGCGACTATCATGGCTGGTCGATT
>JAYGEF010000160.1:0-6307 GCA_046582535.1 Alphaproteobacteria bacterium | reverse complement strand
GACCAGATCATGCTGGTGACCGACCGCGGCCAGTTGATCCGCTCACCGGTCCATGACGTGCGTATCGCCAGCCGCCGCACCCAGGGGGTGACCTTGTTCAAGGTATCCAAGGAAGAACGGGTGGTCTCGGTTGCCTGGTTGCCCGATATGGCTGACGAGGACGACGAAGGAGACGAAGCCGGTGCCGTTGAGGGCGAGGACGCCGTCGATACGGCCGCGGAACAGACAAGCGACGGAGAGAGTGATGGGTGAGCGAAGAATTGGCATCTATCCGGGAACCTTCGACCCGGTTACGAACGGCCACATCGACATTATCCGGCGCGCCCAGAAGCTGGTCGATCACCTTATCGTGGCCGTCGCCGTTAACGTCGGCAAAGGCCCGATGTTCGATTTCGATGCCCGCATCGCCATCGTCAACGAGGAAGTCGCGGACCTGAGTACGGCGCAATGCACCATCGAAGTCCGGCCCTTCGAGGGCCTGCTGACGGGCTTTGCCGAGCAGGCGGGCGCCGCGATGATCATCCGTGGCCTGCGCGCGGTCACCGACTTCGACTACGAATTTCAGATGACCGGCATGAACGCGCGGCTCAACTCGGAAATTCAGACCGTGTTTCTCATGGCCTCCGAGCGTCACCAGTTCATTGCCTCGCGGCTGGTCAAGGAAATCGCCCGCCTCGGCGGCGACATCTCCAGCTTTGTGTCGCCGGGCGTACGCGAGCACCTGCTTGCGGCCATCGCCGCCGAGAAAGCCGCCGGCGACTAGTCTCGGGACTATCGTCATCCATGAAAGTTGACGTTTTCGATTTTGACCTGCCACGGGAACTCATCGCCGAGCGCCCGGCGGCGCCGCGGGATTCGTCGCGGCTGCTGGAGATCGATGCCAGCGGGCTCCAGGATCGCCATTTTCGCGATCTGCCGGAACGATTGGCGCCCGGCGATATCCTGGTGTTCAACGACACCAGGGTTATCCCGGCACGGCTCACCGGGCGCCGGGGCGAGGCCAGGGTCGAGGTCACCTTGCATAAACGGGACGGCGACTATTGGGACGTTTTCGCCAGGCCGGCCAAGAAATTTCGCCCCGGCGATACTGTCGTGTTCGGCGAGAATTTCAGCGCCGAGGTTGTGGCCCGGGGCGAGGGCGGCGAGGTTCGCCTGCGCTTCGGCCAACAGGGCGCGGCGTTTCGCGCCGCCCTTGATCGCCATGGGGTATCGCCGCTGCCGCCGTACATTCCCCGGACCGCCGGCGCCGATGCCCGCGACGGCCGCGATTACCAGACAATCTATGCCCGCCACGACGGCGCCGTGGCGGCGCCTACCGCCGGGCTGCACTTTACGCCCGGGCTTCTCGATAGCCTTGCCGAGCGCGGTGTCGCATCGACCCATATCACGCTGCATGTAGGCGCCGGCACCTTCCTGCCGGTCAAGGTGGAGAATACGGACGATCATCATATGCACAGCGAGTTCGGACAGATAGACACCACTGCCGCCGCGGCCATCAATCAGGCCCGGGCAGCGGGCGGCCGGGTGGTCGCCGTGGGCACCACCAGCCTGAGGTTGCTGGAGAGCGCGGCCGATCATAAGGGGCAGGTCCAACCGTTCCATGATGAGACAAAATTGTTCATCACGCCGGGTTATCGGTTCAAGGTGGCCGACATCATGATTACCAACTTCCATCTGTCGCGCTCGACCCTGTTCATGCTGGTCTCGGCTTTCGCAGGCCTTGAGACCATGCATGCCGCCTACGACCATGCCAAAGCCGCCGGCTACCGGTTTTATTCCTATGGCGATGCCTGCCTGATTCATCGGGCGGCGTTATGACAACGCCGTGGTCATTCACGATTGATGGCACGGACGGCGCTGCTCGGGTCGGGCGTATCGAGACCGCCCACGGGCCAATCCGCACGCCGGCGTTCATGCCCGTCGGTACGGCGGCAACGGTCAAGGCCATGACGCCGGAGGCGGTGGCGTCGACCGGCAGCGATATCGTGCTGGCCAATACCTATCACCTGATGCTGCGCCCCGGCGCTGAACGCATTGAGCGTCTTGGCGGCGTGCGCGAATTCATGAACTGGCCGGGGCCGTTGCTGACTGATTCCGGCGGTTTTCAGGTGATGTCCCTGGCCAAGTTGCGCCAGATCACCAACGACGGTGTCGCCTTCCAGTCCCACATTGACGGCAGCCGCCACAACTTGACCCCCGAACGGTCGGTGCAAATCCAGCATCAGCTTGGCGCCACCATCACCATGGTCCTGGATGAATGCCTGAGATTTCCCGCCACTATGGCCGAGGTCGCCGCCTCCCTGGTGCTTTCCATGGGCTGGGCCGAGCGCTCGAAAGCGGCCTTTGTCGAACGCCCGGGCCACGGCCTGTTCGGCATCGTCCAGGGCGGCGTGTTTCCTGACCTGCGCGCCGAATCGGCTCAAGGGTTAGTGAAGATCGGCTTCCAGGGCTACGCCATTGGCGGACTGGCCGTGGGGGAAGGTCAGGAGCTCATGTTCCAGATGGTCGAGGCCACCGTGCCTCATCTGCCCGATGACCGGCCGCGCTATCTCATGGGCGTCGGCAAGCCCGAAGACCTGGTCGGTGCGGTGGGCCGGGGCGTGGATATGTTTGACTGCGTGCTGCCGACCCGTTCGGGCCGCACCGCCCAGGCCTTCACCAGCCGGGGTTCGGTCAACCTGCGCAATGCGCGTCATGGCGAAGACACCCGCCCGCTCGACGACCACTGCGGTTGCCCGACCTGTCGCAACTATGGCCGGGCCTATCTCCACCACCTAGTCAAGGCCGACGAAATTCTCGGCGCCATGCTGCTGACCTGGCACAACATCCACTATTACCAGTCGCTCATGGCGGCCATGCGCAAGGCTATCGTGGACGAACGATTCACGGCCTTCGCGTCTGACTTCGCCGAACAACAGTCCCGAGGCGACATCGACCCAGTTTGAGCTATAGTCGGTTCATGACCACGGACTATGATGCCATTGTCATCGGCGGCGGCCATAACGGCCTGACCGCCGCGGCCTACCTGGCAAAGGGTGGCCTCAAGCCCCTGGTGCTTGAAGCCCGTGAGATGGTTGGCGGCGCTGCGGTGACCGAGGAGATCGCGCCGGGTTACCGCTGCTCGACCGCATCCTATGTGGTCAGCCTGCTCCATCCCCGGGTGATCGAAGACCTGGAACTGGCGCGCCATGGTTTCGCCACCATACCGCTCTCCAACGCCTTTATGCCCATGCTCGACGGGCGTTACATGTTGCTGACCGGCGATGGCGACCACGACCGCGCCGAGATCGGCAAGTTTTCCAACTGCGATTATGACGCGTTACAGCGGTTTTCGGCCATGTTGAGCGCGGCGAGCGACGTGTTGCGCGACGCCATGCTGCGCGAGCCGCGAAGCTATCGGGCGGCGGCATGGGCGATTTGCTCGAAATCCTGCGTCTCGGTAACGCCTTTCGCAAGCTCGGTGACGATGACCGCCATCGGGTCATGCAACTGTTCACCACCGGCGCCGGCGACATCGTCGAGCGCTGGTTCGACAGCGACGCTATTCGCAACAAGATCGTCTCGTCGGTCACCGCCGGCAGCTTTCTCGATCTGGAAGCGCCCGGGTCGGCCATCAACACGTTGCACCTCAGTATCGGCGAGGTCGGTGGAAAGCGCGGCGCCTGGGCCTATGCCCGGGGTGGTATGGGCGCCATCACCCAGGCCATGGCCGCCTCGGCTCGGGAACATGGCGCCGAAATTCGCACAAGCTCCCCTGTCGAAAAGGTTATGTTGGACGATGGCAGGGCCGTGGGCGTGCGCCTCGTGGACGGCGATGAACTCACCGCGCGGGTGGTGCTGGCCAACACGGACCCGCGCCGCACCTTCCTTGGGCTGGTCGGGGCTAACAACCTGGACGCGGATTTCGCCGCCGACATCGCCGCTTACAAGATGGAATCCGCCAGCTTCCGCATGACCCTGGCATTATCGGGCCTACCCGAATTTGCCGCTCTGCCCAGCGATGGCGTCGGACCCGAACACAAGGCATTTATCAATATGATGCCGCCGTGGCGCGATGTTCAACAACTCCATGCCATTGCCAAGGCCGGCGAAATTCCCGACAAGCCGATCATTGACGCGCTGATCCCGTCAGCTCTGGACGACAGTCTGGCGCCGCCCGGTTGCCACGTCATGACCCTGCTGTGCCAGCACTTCCCTTATGAGCTGTCCGGCGGCCGCTCGTGGGACGACCTGCGCGAACCGGTCGCTGACGCCATCATCGAGCGCATGGCGCTGTTCATCCCCAACATCAAGGACCTCATCGTCGGGCGCATAATGTACAGCCCTCTCGACCTCGAGCGGCGCTTCGGCCTGACCGGCGGCGACGTCTACCACGGCAAACTGAGCCTCGATCAGATGTTCAGCATGCGCCCGCACCCGCGCGCCGCCGCCTACCGCACGCCCATCGGCGGGCTCTATCTCTGCGGCGCCGGCGCCCATCCCGGCGGCGGAGTCAGTGGCGCGCCGGGCCACAACGCCGCCCGCCGGGTGCTCAAGGATTTGGGGTAGCGGCTACGTTGCAGGGTTTGGCGAACACCGGACCGTTGCTATGCACCCCCTATACGAAAGCGGTATCAAATGTACTATCCCACGTTATACCTAACGGTTAGCTGGAATGACTTTAGGGCTCGATCCAGTTCCTGTTGAGACGCGACGGGAGCGAGGTTGATCGTGTTCTAGTGAATTTTGGAGTGCGGAAATTGCCATACGAATTTGTCTGGGAGGATCATGGGGTCGTCACGCGATACTGGGGCGAAATAACCAGCGAGGAGTACATCGATTCGATTTGCAGTATGAGTTCCGACTCTATGTACAAAAGTCTTTCATACGAACTGGAAACGTTTTCAGAGTCAGCCGTCGCCAAGATTTCCGTCGAAGCCGTTAGACGTGTCGCGAGAATGGATGCAGACGCGTCGAAAAAATTTCCGGTGAGGGCGGTCGCGATTGTCGGGTCTCAAGAGCTGATTCGGGGATTGAACAACCTCTACCGGCTTCAGCACGAAGCGACGGGCGGCCACTGGACGACCAAGTATTTCGATACCGAGGAAGAAGCCAGGCAATGGCTGGCTGAAATGTTGGATGAGTGAGAGATCATGCCTGAGATAACCTATCGTATGATGGGACAAGGGGACATTGATCACCTGCCCATCGGCTGTCAGGGCTCGAAGGATGAGGCCATCGGGCGGGTCGAGGACCTGAGATCCTGCGCGGTGCTCGGATTCGACGGCGACCTGCACATCGCCCAGCTCCAATTTCGCCGCTATGACCGGGCGACACGGTCGCCCAACAGCATCTGGGACCCGGCCTATTGGGGCGATTTTGGTGATCATGGGCCAGACTTGCCCCATAACACCCTTGCTGTGCACTGTTTCCATGTGGGGCAGGTCGATGACACGGAGGCGCGCGATGCCCGCTATCAGGGGCGCGGCATCGGCCTGGCGCTGCTCGATCACCTGCTGGCCTGGGCACCCGAGGCGGGGTTTGAGGCGATCATCGCCAAAGCCAGCCCGTCGGTGCGTCCGGTCATGGTGTTCATGGGCGGCCAGGCGAAAGAGAGCTACCAGGAGCGCGGTTTCGAAACCGTGACCAGTTGGGTCGATGGGGACCTGCGTTCGGCGGTCGCGGAAAACCACCTGCTAGAGGCCGATAGCCCGTTGGATTCGGCGGCGCGGGTGTCCTGCTGCGTGCGAATTTTGCGCGGATGATCACGGCCTATTGACCCTTGGAGGGTCCATCCATATGGTGCGCCCACCCTTTAGGGGCACGTAGCTCAGTCGGTAGAGCATCTGACTTTTAATCAGACGGTCACAGGTTCGATCCCTGTCGTGCCCACCAAGGTTTACAAGGGGTTAGCTGGAAACGGCTAGGTCCTTGCTTCTTTATGGGTTACAAAAAACAGGGATACGGCGGACTCAGGCGACCGAGCTGGTGGAAAAGCAGACCTGCGCGCGTGGAGCGCCACGAACCTACCCGAGCACAAATCCCGGATCACGCACCACAGCTCAGGGATCCGGGTCCCTTTTGGCCCGGCCCCGATCAAGCTCGAAGGCTCTAGTTAGCCAGGCCAGCTGGACCGCGACCCAGCCCTGTGCTGGCCGGCGCTACCCTATGCGGCCAGTTACCTGCTCGGCGCTACCCTATGCGGCCAGTTACCTGCTCGGCGCCTCGGTACAGAATGTCGCGCAAAGCCGAAACGGCTTTGTCGTGGAAAGCCATCGCCACGGGGTCCATGTCACGAGTCGGAATGGGCGTGAGCTCGAAGTGATGG
>JAYGEF010000013.1:0-2749 GCA_046582535.1 Alphaproteobacteria bacterium | reverse complement strand
AATTGAGGTTTGATTTGGACATTTCATCACCTCTAAAATGTAGTTATGACGGTGACGGTGGCGCAATGCAAGCGCTCTTGTCAAGGGAGAGCCGACGATGAAGGCCGCGAAAGGTTTGTTTAGCGATCTGCTCGGCGTCGGAGGTGCGCCATGCCTCGACTTCGCGAACACGATAAGCGGTCGGGGACACTCGGCGGAGTTTGATCGCCTCGCCTGCTATGACCACATGCTGGGTTGGGCGAGCGCCTTTCGCCTAATACCAGATTTCGAAATCGCAAGGCTGAGAGAAACAGCAGATAGCGCCTCGGGCGCCGCGATTAAGTGTTTTTCTTCGGCCCTGGCATTCCGCGAGGCGTTCTACCGTGTCGCAATCGGCATGGTCGAGGGCTCTATACCTCGAACGAATGCCACTGAGTTGTCGGCGAGGCTCTTTCCGATCATTGCTAAATCAATTTTGAAACCAACCGCCTCGAACGAATTAGTGCTGGCACTCCGAGATCCGGGCGCGCAGTTGGAGGCGCCGCTGTGGTTCGCCGCGTGGTCCGCTATGGAGCTTCTTCGTAACCATCATCGAGGGCAACTACGCCAATGCGAGAATACTGATTGCACTTGGCTATTCTTGGATAAAAGTCGAAATCGCAGCCGCCGCTGGTGTTCGATGGATCAGTGCGGCGCGATCATCAAGGCACGTCAATACAGGGCACGCAACCGACTGCGATAGGGAGCGAGCGCCGGGCGCTGACACCCAAGAAACTCGACTTTAACACGCTGTTCGTTGAAAATTTCGATCGTTGGTTGATCAATGTCGAGCGCTATCCAGCGTCTGTTTGTCACCGTTGTCCGCTTCCCTCTGGAGCCGCCTGCTGTCGACCTTCCGAAAACCGCAAACTGGTACGGTTAGATGGCGTTATTTTCTCGTAGACCCGGCTGAAATTCCGGCGCATAAGCTGCCGGGAATCGAACGGCATTCGGGCGAACGAGGTTATCGATGTTGAGAGTGGTGGGCGCGAGTTGGCCGTTGTTCCTCGGCCTCGCACTGATGATGGTCGGCAATGGTCTGCAGGGCACCCTGATCGGTGTCCGGGCGACTCTTGAGGCGTTTCCCGCAGTGGCCACCGGTCTGGTCATGTCGGGCTATTACGTGGGTTTCGTGGCCGGTTCGATACTGGCGCCGCGCTACCTCGGGCGGGTCGGCCATGTGCGGGTCTTCGCCGCCCTGGCGGCTCTCGCCTCGGCGGCGGTACTGGCCTTCGCCGTGGTCGTTGAACCGTTCACCTGGATGGTTATCCGGGTGGTCACCGGGCTGTGTTACGCCGGGCTCTACGTGGTTGCCGAAAGCTGGCTCAACGACCGCGCCACCAACGAGACCCGGGGCCAGTTGCTCGGCTTCTACATCGCCATCATGCTGGGCGGCATGGCCGGTGGCCAGTTCCTGCTCAACGTTGCCGACCCGGGTAGTTTCGAGTTGTTCATTCTGGTCTCCGTACTGGTCTCCATCGCGGTGGTGCCGATCCTGCTGACCGCCGGTCCGGCGCCGGCCTTCGAGGCACCCCGCCGGGTCGGCCTGCGCGACCTCTACGCCATTTCGCCGCTTGGCGTCGTCGGCACCATGGGGGTCGGCGTGTCCAACGCGGTACTGGTCGGCATGGGCCCGGTCTATGCCGGCCGCATGGGCTATTCGGCGGCTGAGATTTCCGGTTTCATGGCGGCCATGTTTATCGGCGGGGTGCTGTTGCAATGGCCCCTCGGCCGCCTGTCTGATCACGTCGATCGGCGCTGGATCATTACCGCCGTCACCTTCGCCGCCACGGTGTTCGCCGGTGTTGGGGTTGCTCTCTCAGGAGCATCTCTCGGGGTCATGGTCGCGCTTGCCGGGGTGCTCGGCGGCTTGTCGCTCGCCATGTACCCGCTTTGCATCGCGCATACTAATGACTTCCTCGAGCCCGACCAGATGGTGGCGGCCAGCGCCAGCCTGGTGCTGGTCCAGGGCATCGGCGCCAGCTTTGGCCCCATAGTCAGCGGCGCGGTCATGGGCGGCATCGGCCCGGTGGGTTATTTCTGGAGCCTCGCCGTGGTCCACGCCGCCATCGGCGTCTTCGCGCTTTATCGCATGTCGCGGCGCGCCTCGGTGCCGGTCGATGAGCAGGGCCTCTACGCGCCCATGACCGCGGGCGCTTCGCCGGTGGTCGCCTCGGTAGCGCCCAAGGCGGTGCAAGACGCCATGGACGCCGAACTGGCCCGCGCCAGCCGCTGGTAGGGGTGGCATCCTGGTTTCCCAGAATCAGATGTCCGCGCATCCTCCCGGGACTGAACTCTGATCGATCGTCGAGGCCGTTGTCAGATTGGAAACAACCAGACCCTTGGGTACTCTCTTGCCGCAAAGGTGGCGCCTGACGGTATCGATCACAATTTCTACCTTCCGATCCGTGGTCGCCCTGCTGCGTGAAGAGATATGAGGTGTCACGATGGCGTTTGGGAACACCGTGAAATCATATTGTTCGTACACGAAATTGGTCGCGAGACCGGCAATTTGCTCGCTCGACATCATGTTATAGAGAGTCGCCGGATCAATGACGTCAGCTTCGGCCGTGTTGATGATAAACGCGGTGGGCTTGAGCAAAGGAATATTTCCCGCATTCAGCATGAAGCGGGTCTGCTCTGTCAGGGCGACATTGATCGATAGGATGTCCGCGGTCCGCAAAACATCGTCGAAGGAGGTGCATTCAATTCCATGGCGTTTGCAAAACGC
>JAYGEF010000519.1:0-20411 GCA_046582535.1 Alphaproteobacteria bacterium | reverse complement strand
AGGAAGCTTGGCGTCTGCTTGCCGATGATCCCGACGCCGTTCTCGTGGATGTTCGTACCAAGGCCGAATGGACTTATGTGGGGGTTCCGGATCTAAGTGATCTGGGTAAAGAGACGGTACTGGTGCAATGGAAAGTCTTTCCTTCAATGGTTGATAATGCTGAATTCTCCGGTGAGCTGGCCGCCATGGGTGTGACCGGCGACAAGGCGGCTCTTTTGATGTGTCGGACCCAGGTTCGCAGTGCTCAGGCGGCGACCGCTTTGGCGGCCCGGGGATACCCCCGATGCTATGTGGTGGGCGGTGGTTTTGAAGGCCAGCCGGATGAGCAGAAACACCGGGGAACCCGTGATGGTTGGAAGGCTGCCGGCCTTCCCTGGGTTCAGGGCTGAGCCATGACCGATCGGGGAAATCGCCTGCCTGCAGGGCCGACCAGCGACCAGTGGTCGCGGGTCCGTGGCCGGCTGCGGGCCGAGTTCGGCGACGCCGCCTTCAAGAGCTGGCTGCAGCCGATCCGTCTCGCCGGCGTCGAAGGCGGCCAGGTCTCCATGAACGTGCCGACCCGCTTCATGCGCGATTGGGTCATGTCGCGTTACGCCGACCGCATTCGCGCCCTGTGGCGCGGCGAGGATGAGTCGATCAGCCATATCAACATCGTGGTCCATGGCGGCGGCCAGACCGCGTCGACGGTCGCGGCGCCAGTGGCGGAAGAACCGGTGGCCAACGATGTTCCGTTTGAGCCGGCCCCGTTTGCCCCGGCGATCGTCGGCACCGACGAGGGGCCGGATCTTGGCGTCGCCAGCCGTCTCGACCAACGCTTTACCTTCGATAATTTCGTGGTCGGCAAGTCCAACGAGTTCGCCTATGCGGCGGCACGCCGGGTTGCCGACGCGGACACGGTGCAGTTCAACCCGCTGTTCATTTATGGCGGTGTCGGCCTTGGCAAGACCCACTTGATGCACGCTATCGCCTGGCATATTCGCCAGGCCGACCCCAGCCGGCGGGTGGTCTACCTGTCGGCCGAAAAGTTCATGTACCAGTTCATCCAGGCCCTGCGCTTCAAGAACACCATGTCGTTCAAGGAGCATTTCCGCTCTATTGACGTGCTGATGATCGACGACGTCCAATTCATCGGCGGCAAGGATTCGACCCAGGAAGAGTTCTTCCACACCTTCAACGCTCTGGTTGAGCAGAACCATCAGCTGGTCATCACCGGCGACCGTTCGCCGTCAGACCTGGACGGCATGGAGGAGCGGCTGCGCTCGCGCCTCGGCTGGGGCCTGGTCGCCGACATTCACCCCACCGATTACGAGCTGCGCCTCGGCATTCTGCAATCCAAATCCGAGCTGTTGGAGAGTGTCTCCATCCCGGAACGGGTGCTTGAGTTCCTGGCTCATAAAATTACCTCGAGCGTGCGTGAACTCGAAGGCGCGCTTAACCGGGTTGTGGCCCATGCCACTCTGATCGGCCGGCCGGTCACCCTGGAGACCACCCAGGAGTTGCTCCAGGACGTGCTGCGCGCCCACGACCGGCGGATTACCATCGAGGAAATTCAGAAGCGCGTGGCCGAACACTTCAATATTCGCCTCGCCGACATGCATTCGGCGCGCCGTGCCCGGGCGGTGGCCCGACCCCGTCAAGTCGCCATGTATTTGGCCAAGCAACTGACCTCGCGCAGCCTGCCCGAGATTGGCCGCAAGTTCGGTGGCCGTGACCACACCACGGTGATGCACGCGGTCAAGAAGGTCGAACAGCTGCGCGAAACCGACGCCACTTTCGCCGAGGATATCGACCTCCTGCGGCGCATGCTCGAGAGCTGAACGGTGGCCGGTTTCGAGGCCGCCTAGGCGGCCGGTACGGTGCCCGCGCCCGCCTCGGCCGAGGCGCTAATATAGTGCTGAATTCAAAGGCTTCTGCTATAGTCGCGAAATTGTTCGCGGGACGCTGGCTCAGGGACTCGGCCCGGCCTTCGCGAAGACTGAATCCACTGGTCCCGCCGACGGATCATACCGTGGGCGGATGGCTCACAGGTACGTTTGTTGAACTCAAGAAACTGACCTCATGAAACTGACAATTGAACGCGCTGATCTGCTCAAATCCCTGGCCCATGTTCAGAGTGTCGTCGAACGACGCACGACGATCCCCATCCTGTCCAACGTGCGGCTTGATGGCGCCGGCGCCCGCCTTGCGGTAACCGCCACCGACATGGATCTGGCAGTGGTCGAGAATGTCGCCGCCGAGGTCGGCCAGGACGGCGTTACCACGGCGCCGGCCCATACGCTCTACGATATCGTGCGCAAGCTGCCCGACGGCGCCCAGGTCGAACTCGAGACCGGCGACGATGGCAACAGTTTATCGCTGAGTTCGGGCCAGGCCCGGTTCTCGCTGCCGTGCCAGCCGGCCGACGAGTTTCCGGTCATGGCCGAGGGCGACTTCAGTCACAACTTCGCCCTCGCAGCGGCCAGCCTGCGCCGCCTGATCGACAAGGCGCGTTTCGCTATCTCGACCGAGGAAACCCGCTACTACCTCAACGGCATCTATCTTCACGCAGTGACCGATAGTGACGCCACCGGCTTGCGCGCCGTGGCCACCGATGGTCACCGATTGTCGCGGGTCGACGTGGCCTTGCCCGATGGCGCCGCCGGCATGCCCGGCATCATCGTGCCGCGCAAAGCCGTCACCGAGCTGCGTAAGCTGATTGACGAGTTCGACGGCGATGTGGCGGTCTCCCTGTCGGAGACCAAAATCCGCTTTGCCTTCGACGAGGTGGTGCTGATCTCCAAGCTGATCGACGGCACTTTTCCCGACTACAACCGGGTGATTCCCAGCGACAACGACAAGATGCTGGAGATCGAAGGCGAGCGCTTCTCCCGGGCGGTTGATCTGGTCTCCACCGTGTCGACGGAAAAGACCCGCTCGGTCAAACTGGCGCTGAGCAAGGGCCAGTTGGTGGTCTCGGCCAATAGCCCCGACAACGCCAGCGCCGACGAGCAACTCGATGTGGATTATGACGCCGACGAATTGCAGATCGGCTTCAACTCGCGCTATCTGCTCGATGTCACCAGCCAGATCGACGGCGATCGTATCCGCTTCGCCATGGCCGATGCCGCATCGCCGACCCTGGTTTATGACACCGGCGACGACCATGCGCTGTATGTACTGATGCCCATGCGGGTGTGAGGGGGCTTTTCTGAATACGCTGCCCAGCGTCGCCCTCCCTAGGGAAGCCAGTTCCGCCATTACCGTCGCGCGCCTGACGCTGACCGACTTTCGCTGCTTTGACCGCGCCGTCATCGAGACCGACGAGCGTCCGGTGGTTCTCACCGGGGCCAATGGCGCCGGCAAAACCAGCGTCCTCGAGGCCCTGTCCATGTTGACTCCCGGTCCCGGCCTGCGCGGCGCCCGGCTGGCTGATCTGGCGCGTCGCGAGGCCAGGGGTGATGGCGGTGATGGCGCTGCCTGGGCGGTCGCCACCGAGGCCAACGGTTTTGCCGGGCCGGTCACCATCGGTACCGGTTCAGTTGACGGCGAGGCGCGCCGGACCCTGCGTATCGACGGCCGCCCGGCCCGTGGTCAGGCGGCCTTGGCCGAAGTGGTCGCCGCCCTGTGGCTGACCCCGGCCATGGACCGCATGTTCACCGACGGCGCCAGTTCACGGCGGCGCTTCTTCGACCGCCTGGTGTTAGGCTTCGATGCCAGTCACGCCAGCCGGCTTGCGGCCTATGAGCGGGCCATGCGCGAGCGCTCCCGGCTGTTGCGCGACGGCGGTGCCGCCGGGGGCGATCCGGCCTGGTTGGCGGCCCTGGAAGCGCGCATGGCCGAGAACGGCATTGCCCTGGCGGCGGCGCGGCGTACCACCATGCGCCGGCTGGCGTCGGTGCTGGGCCAAGGCGCCGGCCCCTTCCCCGGCGCCGAGACGGCCTTTGACGGTGGTGTCGAAGGCCTGCTCGACCATATGCCGGCGGTCGATGCGGAGGCCCATCTGGCCGCCGCCCTGGCCGACTCCCGGCGCCATGACGCCCAGGCCGGCGGCGCGTCACACGGGCCCCACCGCAGCGATCTGGTGGTGCGTCACAAAGTGTCAGGCGCCCCCGCCGCGCAATGTTCCACCGGCGAGCAAAAGGCCCTGTTGATCGCCATAGTGCTGGCCACGGCGCGGCTTCAGGCTTTGGTCCGCGGCGCCGCGCCGCTGTTGCTGCTCGACGAGGTGGTGGCCCATCTTGACGGCGGCCACCGGGCGGCGCTGTTCGACGAAATTCACGATGTCGGGGCCCAGGCGTGGCTCACCGGCACCGATTATGCGGTGTTTGCCCCGCTTGGCGACCGCGCCCAATACTTGACGGTCGCTAGCGGAACAATAGCGCCGTCAGCGGTAACATGAGGTTTAATCCATGAGTGAGCCCACCCCCAAGGACCAGACTGGCGACGCCAAGGCCAGCGACGGCGAGGATTATGGCGCCGATTCCATCAAGGTGCTGCGGGGCCTCGATGCGGTGCGTAAGCGGCCGGGCATGTACATAGGCGATACCGACGATGGCTCGGGCCTGCACCACATGGTCTACGAGGTCGTCGACAATTCCATCGACGAGGCCCTGGCCGGGTTCTGCGATACGGTCGAGGTGGTGCTCAACGGCGACGGCTCGGTCATGGTTACCGACAACGGCCGCGGCGTTCCAACCGCCATTCACGAGGAAGAGGGCGTCTCGGCGGCCGAGGTCATCATGACCCAGCTCCATGCCGGGGGGAAGTTCGACCAGAATTCCTACAAGGTCTCGGGCGGTCTCCACGGCGTCGGGGTTTCGGTGGTCAACGCCCTGTCGTCGACCCTGGATCTCACAGTCTGGCGCGGTGGTAATGAACACACCATGCGCTTCCACCACGGCGATGCGGCGGGGCCCCTGGCGGTCACCGGCGAGGCCGGCGACCGCACCGGCACCCGCGTGACGTTTTTGCCGTCAACGGATACGTTCACCTTTACCGAGTTCGACTTCGACACCCTCGAGCACCGCCTGCGCGAGCTCGCGTTCCTTAATTCCGGGGTTCGCATCACCCTGACCGACCTGCGTCCAGTCGAGCCGGTGACCGTCGATCTTCACTATGACGGCGGCACCGTGGCCTTCGTCGAATACCTCGATCGCAGCAAGACCCCGCTCCATAGCCTGCCGATCACGATCATCGGCGAACGCGAAGAGGTCGAGATCGATCTGGCCATGCGCTGGAACGACAGCTACCATGAGAACGTGCTGTGCTTTACCAACAACATTCCGCAACGCGACGGCGGCAGTCACTTGGCCGGCCTGCGCGCGGCGCTGACCCGCACCATCAACGCCTTCGCCGCGGCGTCCTACGGCGCCAAGCGCGACAAGGCCAACCTGTCCGGCGAGGACGTTCGCGAGGGATTGACCTGCGTGCTGTCGATCAAGCTCGCCGACCCCAAGTTCTCATCCCAGACCAAGGACAAGCTGGTGTCGTCGGAGGTCCGCCCGGCGGTCGAGGGCATGATCAATGATCGCCTCGGCCAGTGGCTCGAGGAGCATCCCGCCGAGGCCCGCACCATCGTCCAGAAGGTGGTCGAGGCGTCGGTCGCCCGCGAGGCCGCGCGCAAGGCCCGCGAACTGACCCGGCGCAAGGGCGCGCTCGATATTTCCAGCCTGCCCGGCAAACTCGCCGACTGCCAGGAGCGCGACCCGGCGAAGAGCGAAATCTTTATCGTCGAGGGTGATTCCGCCGGCGGTTCGGCCAAGCAGGGGCGCAATCGGAAAAATCAGGCGATCCTGCCGTTGCGCGGAAAAATCCTCAACGTCGAGCGGGCGCGTCTCGACAGGATGCTGAGCTCGGTCGAGATCGCCGCCCTGATCACCGCTCTGGGCACCGGTGTCGGGCCCGAAGAATCCGACGATTTCGACATTACTAAGCTGCGTTATCACAAGGTCATCATCATGACCGACGCCGATGTCGACGGCAGCCACATCCGTACTCTGCTGCTGACTTTTTTCTTCCGCCAGATGCGCGGCCTGATCACCGCCGGTCATCTCTACATTGCCCAGCCGCCGCTGTTCCGGGTCAAGCGCGGGGCCAGCGAGGTCTACCTCAAGGACGAGCGCAAACTCGATGAGTTCCTCATGGACGGCGGCCTCGAAGAGGCGGTGCTGACGCTCCATGACGGCAGTCAGCGGGCCGGTGCCGATTTGCGCGCACTGGCCGCCGAGGCGCGCAACGCGACCACCCTGATCCGCGCCATCGGCCGCCGGGTGCCCCAGGCCATCGTCGAGCAAATGGCCGTGGCCGGTGCCTTCAACGCCGCCGTTCTCGCCGACGGTGATCAGGCCGGCCAGGCGGCGGCCTACATCGCCCAGCGGCTCGACGCCATGGCGCCCGAGGACGAGGGTGGTTGGCAGGGCGCCGCCGACGGCAATGGCGGCATTATATTTACCCGCGAGCTGCGCGGCGTCGAGGAGCGCCACGTGGTCGATCATTCACTGATCGTCAGCGCCGAAGCGGTCAAACTCGATTCCATGGCGGCTGACCTCCAGGCCGCCTATGCCAATCGTGGCTCCCTGACGCTCAAGGATCAGGAGATCGACGTGTGGGGTCCGACATCGCTGTTCGAGGCGGTGCTGGCGGTCGGTCGCAAGGGCGCCGCGATTTCGCGCTACAAGGGCCTGGGCGAAATGAACCCGGAACAATTGTGGGAAACCACCCTGGATCCAGACATCCGCTCGTTGCTCCAGGTGCGCATCAAGGACGCCGAGGAAGCCAACGAGATCTTCGAAAAACTCATGG
Organism: Alphaproteobacteria bacterium; assembly: GCA_046582535.1. GTDB lineage: Bacteria > Pseudomonadota > Alphaproteobacteria > JAAXGF01 > JAAXGF01 > JAYZAP01. The sequence continues at coordinate 13,631 of JAYGEF010000519.1, read as the reverse complement.
GCGACGTGGTCGAACCACGCCGCGAATTCATCCAGGACAACGCCCTCAAGGTGGTCAACCTGGACGTTTGAGGCGGGGCGGCGGGCTGTCGCGACCATGGCCAAGAAAGCCAAGAAGACAGACAAGGGCAAAGCGCCGCCGCCGCGACGACATTGGCTTGGGCGTTGGCTGCGCCGCTTCCTGGTGCTGGCGGTGTGGGGTTTCGTCGCCCTGCTCGGGGTGTTGGCCTATTACGCCTACGACCTGCCCGACGTGGACAATCTCGGCGAGCGCACTCGGATGCCCTCGGTCCGCCTGGTCAGTGCCGATGGGGTGCGGATCGCCCGCTACGGCGACGCCTATGCCACCCCAGTCCCTGTGGCGGACCTGCCCGACCACGTTCGCTTCGCCGTGCTCGCCACCGAGGACCGGCGTTTTTACAGCCATTTCGGTCTCGACGTCATCGCTCTGGCCCGCGCCACCCTGGCCAACCTGCGGGCCGGGCGCGTGGTTCAGGGCGCCAGCACCCTGACCCAGCAGATCGCCAAGAACGTCTTTCTCACCCCTGAGCGCAGTTTCAAGCGCAAGATCCAGGAACTGCTGCTGGCGTTTTGGCTCGAACACAGCTTCACCAAGGACCAGTTGCTCTCGATCTATCTCAACCGGGTCTATCTCGGGTCCGGCACCTATGGCATCGGGGCGGCGTCGAAGCACTACTTCGGCAAGCCGGCGGAGGCGCTTACCCTGGGCGAAGCGGCGATGATCGCCGGCCTGCTCAAGGCGCCGTCGCGCTACACCCCGACCCGCGATCTGGAGCGCGCCCAGGCCCGCGCCCGCCAGGTGCTCGGCTTCATGGTCGATGCCGGCTACATCGATGCCGCCGAGGCCGCGGCAGCGTCGCGGCAACCGTTCACCATTCGCCGTCAGTTGTCGGCCAGCCGAGGGGCGCGCTATTTCGCCGACTGGGTGTTCGACCGGGTGTCCGACTACACCGGCCCCGGCGCCGCCGACATCACCGTGGTGACGACCCTGGATTTGCGCATGCAGAAAGCCGCCGAGGCGGCGGTGGAATGGGCCCTGGCCGGCGTCGGCGCCGAGCGCCAGGCGACCCAGGCGGCCCTGGTGGCGTTGGCCCCGGACGGCGCCGTGCGCGCCATGGTCGGCGGTCGCGACTATCGAATCAGCCAGTTCAACCGGGCGACCCAGGCGAGGCGCCAGCCGGGCTCGGCGTTCAAGCCCTTCGTCTATCTGGCGGCCCTCGAGGCCGGCATGAAGCCCGGCGACATGATCGACGACGCGCCGCTGACCATCGATGGCTGGAGCCCGCGCAATTACGACGGCAAATACGCCGGCCCGGTAAGTATGAAGGAGGCCCTGGTACGCTCCCTCAACACCGTGGCCGTGCGGCTGGCTGAGCGGGTCGGCCGCGACAAGGTGGTCGATGTGGCCCGCCGGCTGGGCGTCTCGTCACCGCTTCGGGCCGACGCCAGCCTGGCGCTTGGCGCCTCGGAGGCGACCCTGCTGGAAATCACCCGGGCCTACACTGCCCTGGCCAATGGTGGCCAGGGTGTCTGGGCCCATGGCATCGCCGAAATCCGGGGCGCCGGCGGCACCGTGCTCTATCGCCGCACCGGCACCGGCCTGGGCCGGGTCGTCGAGCCCGAACATCTTGGCCCCCTGGTTGACATCATGAGCGCTGTTGTCAGTGACGGCACCGGGCGCGCCGCACGGGTGCCGTGGCCCAGCGCCGGCAAGACCGGCACCAGCCAGGAGTGGCGCGACGCCTGGTTCGTTGGATTCAACCGCGAGCTCACCGCCGGGGTGTGGATCGGCAACGACAACGGCGCGCCCATGAAATGGGTCTCCGGCGGCGGCCTGCCGGCGCAACTCTGGGCCCGCTTCATGGGCGCCGCCCTGGCCGGTATCGCGCCGCGGCCGCTGTTGACCGGGCCGGCCAAGTAATCTTACTTCAGCGGGGCCAGGGGCCAGGCGACAATGTGGTCTTCTTCGTCGCCGGCACGGTGCGCCGTCACCACCCGGCCGCGTACGGAAATACCGGCTTGATGCACCGTGTCCGGGTCGCCCGACACCAGGGGATGCCACCAGGCCAGGTCGCGGCCTTCGTTGACCATGCGGTAGGCACAGCTTGGCGGCAGCCAGGCGGTGTCGCGCACCGCTTCGGGGGTCAGCGTCAGGCAGTCGGAGACCAGGGCGTGGCGCGTCGGGTATTGGGAACAGCGGCAGGTGCCGAGATCGAGCAGACGGCAGGCGATGTTGGTGTAATCCACATGGCCGGTGTCGATGTCCTCGAGCTTGTGCAGGCAGCAACGGCCGCAGCCGTCGCACAGGGATTCCCATTCGTCGATCGACATGTCGTCGAGACTCTTGGTTTTCCAGAACGGCTGGTCGCCGGAATTTTGTTTGCCAGTCATGGCGCCCGGTCCACCAGATGGGCGAAGGAACCGAACACCGAACCCACCACCGCGCCCAGGGGGTCGAGCGCCCGGCCGCGGGCGTCGGCGCCGTCGAACAAGGGTGCCGCCGCGCCCCTGTCAGTGATGGCGGCATAGTGGAACTCGTGGCCACGGAAGCGCAAACCCGCCCGGCCCAGGGGCCCATGGGCCGCGAGCTTGAGCCGGCGATAGCCGAGATGGAGCCGGGGCGCGGCGAAGGACGTGGCGTGAGGCAGCAGCCCGGCCATGGGGTGGCTGACCCCATCCCTGTCGGTCAGGGTTTGGCCCAGCACCATGAAGCCACCGCATTCGCCATAGACCATAGTGCCGCGACCGGCGGCGTCGCGGAGGCCGGTCATGAAAACCCCATTGGCGGCCAGTTGCCCGGCGTGAAGCTCGGGATAGCCCCCCGGTAGGTAGACCGCATCCGCGCTCGCGTCCGGGGCCTCATCGGCCAAGGGCGAGAAAAAACTGATGTTCGCTCCGGCCCGGCGCCAGCCATCGCGCAGCCAGGGATAGCAAAACGCGAAGGCGGTATCGCGGGCCACGGCGATGCGCTGCCCGAGCGGCGCTATGGCCGGATCCGTCGCCCCTTCCTTGACCAGGGTGGATGGCTTGGCGAGCCCCCGTAACGCCGCCATATCCACATGCTCGGCGATGGCGTCGGCGGCGTTATCCAGCAGCCGCTCCAGGTCGTCGTGCTCCCGGGCCTGAACCAAGCCCAGGTGGCGTTCGCCGGTGTCCAGGTCGTCACCACGGGGAATGCAGCCCAGCACCGGAACCTCCAGGGCGGCGCAGGCATGGCGCAACACGTCCGCATGGCTGGCACCGCCGACCCGGTTGAACAGTACCCCGGCGATGGGTACGTCATGGCGGTGGCTGGCGAAACCGCGCACCGCCGCCGCCGCCGAGGCGGCCTGGCCCCGCACATCGACCACCAGCACCACCGGCCAGCCGGTCAGGGCGGCCAGGTCGGCGGTCGAACCCGTACCATCCGCCGCGCCATCGAATAGCCCCATGACGCCCTCACCGATAATCAGGTCGCTGTCGGCGCCAAGGCCCGTGGCCAGGCCCGCAATGGTCTCCGGCCGCATGGCCCAGCAATCCAGGTTGGCGCAATCGCGCCCGGCGGCGGCGGCCAAAAAACCGGCGTCGATATAGTCCGGACCAGTCTTGAACGGGGCCACGGCCACACCGCGCCGCCGGAAGTGGCGCAGCATGCCGGCAGTCAGCATGGTCTTGCCGCTGCCCGAGGCGGTGGCGGCGACAATAAATCCCGGTGGCTCTGGCATCGTGGTCATGACGAGAACATAACCCCAAAGGTCAATCCGTGCCTACCCGATCCGTGGCGCCATGGAGTACCATTGGGGCATGAGCCGCAAGCCAGACAAACCCCTGCGCAAGGGATGGACCACCGGCGCCTGTGCCACGGCGGCGACACGGGCGGCCTATGATGCGCTGCTCACCGGGGCGTTTTCCGACCCGGTATCCATCATCCTGCCCAAGGGCGAACAACCGAGTTTCGCCCTGGCTCATTTGCTGTTGGGTGATGGCCATGCCGAGGCGGCGGTGGTCAAGGACGCCGGCGACGACCCGGACGTCACCCATGGAGCCACGGTCATGGCCCGGGTCGCCCTGGCCCCTGCCGGTAGCGGCGTGGTGTTTCGCGCCGGTGAGGGTGTCGGCACGGTGACCCTTCCCGGCCTGCCGGTAGCAGTAGGGGAGCCGGCCATCAACCCGGCGCCCCGGGCCATGATGATTGCCCAAATCGAAGCCCTGGCCGCCGCCCACGGCGCGCCCGGCGATGTGGAGATCACGATCTCCGTCGCCGGCGGCGAAGCGCTGGCGGCGAAGACCTGGAATCCGCGCCTTGGTATCGTCGGTGGCCTGTCGATCCTCGGTACCACCGGGGTGGTCATTCCTTATTCCTGCTCGGCCTGGATCCATTCGATCCACAGCGGCATTGATGTGGCGCGGGCGACCGGCTGCGGGCACGTCGCCGGGGCCACAGGCAAAACCTCGGAGGCGGCGGTCAAGGCCCTGTACGGGCTCGACGACACGGCGCTGCTCGATATGGGCGATTTCGCCGGCGGCATGCTCAAGTACCTGCGCCGCAACCCGGTTCCCCGGGTCACGATTGCCGGCGGCTTCGGCAAGCTGACCAAGCTCGCCCAGGGCGCCCTCGATCTTCATTCGAGCCGCAGCCAGGTGGACTTCGGCCGCCTTGCCGAGGCCCTGGCCGATCTTGGCGCGGCGCCCGACGTGGTGGCGCGCGCCCAGGGCGCCAATACCGCCATGGAGGTTCTCGGACTGGCAACAGTTCTGCCCATTGCCGACGTGATCGCGCGCCAGGCTCGGGAGGTCGCCCTGGCGACCCTGGCCGGTGACATCGCTGTTGACGTGGTTGTGTTCGACCGCCAGGGCAAGCTTATCGGCCATGCCGGCCCGTAAGCTGCTCATACTCGGCGGTACCGCCGAGGCGCGCGGTTTGGCCGGTGCGGCGGTCGATCGGTTTGGCCATAGGCTCGACGTCATCACTTCCCTGGTCGGGCGCACCCGCAACCCAGCCGCGTTGCCCGGTACGGTCCGGGTCGGTGGTTTTGGCGGCGCGGCCGGCCTTGCCGACTATCTCAGCGCCGAGGCCATCGCCATTGTCATCGACGCCACCCACCCCTTCGCCGAGGTTATCTCGGATCACGCGCGCGAGGCCTGTGAGGGGACCGGGGTGCCGCGCCTCGCCTTGCTGCGTCCGCGCTGGCGCAAGCAAGCCGGCGATCACTGGATTGAGGTCGACGACGTGGCCGGCGCGGCGGTGGCCCTGGCCGACCATGGCGGGCGCGCCTTCATCACCGTCGGGGTCAAGGAACTCGACGCCTTCGCTGGCGCCCACGGTGTTATTCGTCTGGTTGATAGGCCTGCCGCGCCACCGGCAAATTTCGAAATGCTGACAGGCCGAGGTCCCTTCACGGTTGCCGGCGAAACCCGCTTACTCACAGATCATGGCATCGACGTGGTGGTCAGCAAGGCCAGCGGCGGCACCGCCACCCGCGCCAAGATCACCGCCGCCCGCAATCTGGGCATCCCGATCATCATGATGCGCCGCCCGCCCGATCCACCGGGCCCGCGTACCAGCCGCCAAAGCGCGGCCCTCGACTGGATCGCCGGACAGCTACAGTCCTAGTTCTTCGGCCGCAGCACGTGATGATGGCTCGGATCGTAGAGTTTGCTGTCGGGGAAGTCGGCCTCGCCGAGTACCCGGCCGACCATGATCAGCGCCGTGCGGGTCAGGCCCGCCGCCTTGACCTGGGCGCGGATGTCGTCGAGGCGGCCGCGAATGATCTGCTGGTCGGGCCAGCTCGCCCGGTAGACCACGGCGGCGGGGCAGTCGGCGCCGTAGTGGGGTGTCAGCTCGCGCACCACCCTTGCCAGATTATTGACCGAAAGATGGATCGCCAGGGTCGCGCTGGTGGCGCCGAAGGCGGCCAGGGTCTCGCCCGAGGGCATGTCCGTGCTGCGTACCGCCGTGCGGGTCAGCACCACGCTCTGGCTCACGTTGGGCAGGGTCAGCTCACGGCCCAGGGCGGCGGCGGCGGCGGCGAAGGCGGGCACGCCCGGCGTGATGTCGTAGGCGATGCCCAGGCCGTCGAGGCGGCGCATCTGCTCGGCGATGGCGCCATAGAGCGACGGGTCGCCGGAGTGGACCCGGGCCACGTCATGGCCGGCTGCCTCGGCGGCGTCGAACTCGGCGATGATCTCATCCAGGTTGAGCGGCGCGGTGTCGATGACCCGGGCGTCGTCCGGAGCCTCGGCGACGACCTCCGTGGGGACTAGGGAGCCGGCGTACAGCACCACCGGACAGCGGCGAATGAGATTGAGCCCCCGCACCGTAATCAGGTCTGGCGCACCGGGCCCAGCACCGATGAAATGCACGGTCATGTGTCTTGTCCCTTGGATTCATAGCCGCGCGGCGTGTAGACCCATCGGCCGACCCGCCGCGTCTGGCTCGAGCCGACGATGACCACGGTCAGCATATCCACGTCATCGACCTGGAGAGCGGCGAGATCGACGTTGCGCACGGTCTCGCCCTCGCGCCCCAGGTTACGCGCCAGCACCACCGGGGTGTCCGCCGGGCGGTGGCCGAGTAGGATATCGCGGGCCTTGGGCAGAGCCTCGCGGCGGCGCTTGGAGACCGGGTTATAGAGAGCGACCACGAAGTCGCCTCTGGCGGCGGCTTCCAGGCGGTTTTCGATCGCCGTCCACGGGGTCAGCAGGTCGGACAGGGATATGGCGCAGAAATCATGACCCAGTGGCGCCCCGGCCCGGGCGGCGGCGGCCTGCAAGGCCGAAATACCCGGCGTCACGGTGATTCCGATACGCCGCCAGGCGTCGTTGTCGCCCCGCTCAAGCAGCTCGAACACCAGGGTGGCAATGGCGTAGATGCCGGCATCGCCGGACGACACCAGGGCAACATTGCGGCCCTCGGCGGCGAGATCGAGGGCGGCGCGGACCCGCAGCTCCTCGTCTCCTAAAGGAAAGTCGTGGCGGGTCTTGCCCCTGGTCAGAGGGCCCAGCAGGTCGAGATAGAGGCCGTAGCCGACCAGGTCGCTGGCCTCGGCCACCAGGCGGCTTGCCTCGGGGCTGCGCCAGCCGTCACTGCCGGGACCGATGCCGACCACGGCGAGATGGCCACGCGCCCGACCCACCGAACTGGCGTCGATGATGGCCGGGCTCTGGGCCACGGCGCAGGTCGCCCGCGCCGAGCGGGTCTTGGTGACCACAAGCCGTGCGTCGGGTCCGGCGGCGGCCAGGGCGGCGGCCTCGGACACCCCATGGCAGCCGACTGCCGCGAACACCTTCTCCGACGGATTGGCCAGGCGCGGGGTTTCGTTCTCAAGTTCCGTGGCGTCGAAAAAACGCAGGGGCAGGCCGAGGTCATCGCCTAGCGCCAGCACCGCCTGCTCGTCGGCCTTGAGGTCGAGGGAGGTGACGCAGGCCACGGCGGCCGGGGCCAGGTCGTGGGCCGACAGAGTGTCGCGCACCAGGGCCATAAGCTCGCTCGCCTCGACGCCGCGTTCACAACCGACGCCGAGGCCGAGCACGGCGGGATGGATAACCAACTCACTGTCGCTGCCCGTCGCTACACCGGCGGTCAACGTAACGGCGAGCGGCGCGTCATCGCTGAACACCGCGCCGCTGTCCGTCAGCCACGCGGGGTCGCCGGCTTCGACGGCGAGACTCACAGGTTCGCGCGCCAGCAACGCCGCCATCACCGGCTTGGATGCTTGCGGGTTGGCGAGACACCAGCCGGCGGGCGGATCGTCGAGGGCGAGGCCGAGGGCGACATCGCCGGCTGTCGTTATCGCCGCCGTTCCATGGAGGATTTCGGCAACCGAACGGGCCAGGTCGTTGGCCCCGTGATGGCCGCCGAGCAGGGGCACGGCGCTGCTGCCATCCACCGCCACGGCGATCACCGGCGGCTCGGCCCGCTTGTCACTGAGCAACGGCGCCACCGCGCGAATGAGAATGCCGGCGGCGAAGACCCCGACGATGCCGGTGCCGGCCTCGAATAGACTGCGCAGATGCTCGGCAGTGTTCGTGAAGACAACCTCGGCGTCATCGGTGCGGCCGTGGAGACGGGCATCGTGCAGAGCTTCGGCCAGGGCCCGGGCGGTGGCCAGCCCGGCCGGGTTGAGGCAGACGACGGCGATGTCCATCAGCGCCAGGCCTCACCGCGCTTGTGCACGACCACCATGGAGAAATAGGGCGCCTTGGGGCCGGCCTCGGCCAGGGGGGCGATATGCTGGTTGGCCATGGTGGCGTGCTCGATGTAATGGGCCTTACCGGTGATGCCGAGGTCGTCGAGCACCCGGCGAACCTTGTCGAGATGACGCCCGACCTTGATGATCACCGCCGCGTCGGTGCCTTCCAGGCGGGCGCGAAGGATCTCCTCCGGCAGAGTCGCCGGCGCCACCAGCAAGGTATCGTCGCGCGATGCGATGGGCGCCCCGAGCGCCGCCGGGCCGGCCAGCAGGGAGCTGACGCCGGGCACCACTTCGACTTTGTGCTTTTCGGCTAGGCGACCGAACAGATACATGAACGAGCCGTAGAAAAACGGATCGCCCTCGCACAGGGCCGCCACATCGCGGCCGGCATCAAGATGGGCGGCGACCTCGGTGGCGCCTTGATCATAGGCCGCCTCGATGGGCCCATGGCCGCCATCAAGCGGCATGGCGATGGTTATCTCAACTTGGTCGCCGCGCAGGTGGGGCGCCGCTATAGCCCGCGCCATGCTCTCGCCAGCGCTTGGCGCCGGATAGGCGATAACCGGGCAGTCTTGCAAAATACGCAATGCCTTCAATGTGATAAGCTCAGGATCGCCGGGCCCGACACCGATGCCGTAGAGGGTGCCGGTCATTTCGTCACCGCCCACTGGGTGACCGGGGCGAGGGAATGCCAGCCCGACATGGTGCCCAACGGCTTGGTCCGCGAGATTGCGATTCGCGTCAGTGTTCCGCCGACCTTTTCGTGCCAAGCACTCAATGCGGCTTCCCCTTCAACAGTAACCGCATTGGCGATCAGTCGGCCGCCGGGGCGAAGCGCATCCCAACAGGCGCCGATCAGGCCTTCCACCGATACACCGCCGCCGATGAATACCGCATCCGGGCCGTCGAGATCGGTGAGCGCGGCAGGGGCGTCGCCGGTAACGATCTCGAGCCCCGGTGTGCCGAGCGCGGTGGCGTTGCGGGCGATCATGGCGGCGCGGTCCGGGTCACGCTCGATGGCCACGGCCGTGACGCCCTTGGCGGCGCGCAGCCATTCGATGGCGACCGAGCCGCAACCGGCGCCCACATCCCACAAGCGCTGGCCGGGCAGGGGGCCAAGGGCGGCCAGAGTCACGGCGCGGACCTCGCGTTTGGTTAACTGGCCGTCGTTCTCAAAGGCGTTGTCGGGCAGGCCGGGGCTGCGCGAGCGGATAATCGCCTCGGGTCCGGCGCGGCACTCGATGGCCAGGGTGTTGAGATCCGCCATGGCCTCCTTGGGCCAACCCTCGGCGCTGCCCTCGACCCGGTTCTCGGCGGTACCGCCCATGTGTTCGAGCACGGTGATCGGGCTCTCCCCGTAACCCATCTCGCACAGGATCCGGGCGACCTGGGCCGGGGTCTCGCCATCGCTGGTCATGGCCAGTAATCGGGCGCCCGGCGCCACGTGAAGCCGCAGCAGATCGAGGGAGCGGCCATGAATGGTCACGGTCTCCACGTCGCCCAGCGGCCAACCCATGCGGGCGGCGGCCAGGCTGAAGGCGGACGGCGCCGGCAGGATGGTGCGCTCGTCATGGGGCACCAGCCCGGCCAGCCGGGCGCCGATGCCGAACCATAGGGGGTCGCCGGTGGCCAGGACACAGACCCGCTGGCCGCGCCGGGCCACCACCGCCGCGGCGCCGGCGGCCATGGGCGCCGCCCAGGGCAGGCGCTCGGCCGGGTGATCGTCGGCGATCATGGCGAGATGGCGGGCGCTGCCGACCAGCACTTCGGCCTGGTCCACAAGAGCCCGGGCGACGGAAGTGATGCCGTCGAGCCCGTCCTCGCCGATGCCGACGATGGAAAGCCAGCGTGTCATGACGGGTCTCCTCCAGCCAGCGGCGCGGCCAGGGCGTTGACCGCCGCTGCCGCCAGGGCGCTGCCGCCCCGGCGACCGGTCAGGGCCAGGTAGGGGATGCCGTAATCACCGTCGATCAGCGCCTGCTTGGATTCGGCGGCGCCAACGAAACCTACGGGCATGGCGATGATGAGCGCCGGCCGGGGCGCTCCGTCTTCGAGCCGCTCGAGCAGACGAAAGAGCGCCGTCGGTGCGTTGCCGATGGCCACGATAGCGCCGTCCAGATCATCGTCCCACAGGTCCACCGCCGCCGCCGACCGGGTCATGCCCTGGCGCTCGGCGGCTTCGGCGACCCCAGCCTCATTGAGGGTGCATGCAACCCGGTTGGCGTTGGGCAAAGCACTGCGAATGACGCCGTGGGCGACCATTTCCGTGTCGCACAGTATGGCTGCGACGGCGGCCAGGGCGGCGCGGCCCGCCGTGCCGGCGCCGGGCGAAGCGCGGAGGTCCGCCGCCACGGTAGGCTCACCGCAGGCATGAACCAGGCGCAGGGCGACCTCGCGCATGTCGTCGGCGACGGCGCCCAGATCGGTCTCGGCCAGGGCGATCTCCCGGGAACGCCGATAGATTGCCGTCGGTTCGCGCACATATTCGAAGTGACTCACGGTGGCTGCCTCAGCCGTCGTCGCCATGGTGATGGTGGTGGCCGTGACTATGGCCATGGTGGTGGCTATCGTCGTCGGTGCCGATACCCTCCACGTGGTGGTGGTGGCTTTCCTGCACCGCGCCGACCTGGTCCTCGAAGCCGATCATCTGCTCGCGGTATTTGCACAGCTGGCAGTTCATCAGGTTTTGCCCGTCGATGATCTCCTGGATGCGGTCCACAAAGGTCTCGTACACCATGGGGTGGTCGTTGAGGTAGCCGGCCTTGACGAACTCCACGTCCGGATTGCGCGCCGCCGCCTCGTCGGCGTGCTGATAGATGCGTTTGACCAATACCCCGGTGAACAGGAAGTAGGGGAACACGATGATACGCTTGAAACCGAGCTTGCTGACCCGATCAAAGCCGGTGGTGGTCAGCGGGAAGGTGACGCCGGAAAAACACACCTCGGCCCAAGCGAAGCCCATGCCTTCCCACAGCAGGCGCGCCACCTTGGCGACGTTGGAATTGGCATCCGGGTCCGAGGCGCCGCGACCGACCGCCACCAGGCAGGTCTCGTCGCGGCCAATGTTGTCGCCGGCCTCGGCCTCGGCCGCCTCGATGCGGTCGCGGGCGGCGCGCAGCAGCTTGAGGTCGACCGCCAGCTCGCGGCCATAGTCGACCTTCACGCCCGGGTTCTCGGCGCCATAGCGGTTTAGCACCGAGGGGATGTCGTTCTTGGCGTGGGCGGCGGCGAACAGCATGCCCGGCACCGCCAGGATGCGGGTGGCGCCGCCGTCGCGCAGAGAATCCAGGCCATCGCGGATAATCGGCGTGGCGAATTCAAGAAAGCCGTAGGTGGTGGGGTATTGCGGCAACCGCTCGGCGAGGCCGGCGGCGACTTGTTCGAACTGGCGGATAGCGTCGCCATCGCGGCTGCCGTGGCCGCAAATCATGACGGCGGTCTTAACCATGGTTGTGAACTCCTGAAGCGATGCGATTAATGACGGGGATGGGATTGACGGGAATGGTGGCGCTCTCCATGCTCGCGCCATGCTTGATCACGATGTTCTTGCCGCCGGGCCCGGCCGGTTTGTGTTGCTGCTCGCGGCGCTTGCCCTCGACGCCTATATCGGTGATCCGCCACTGCTCTACCGGGTGATTCCCCATCCGGTGGCGCTCATGGGCCGCTTGATAAACTGGTGCGATGGCAAACTCAACCGCGATGACCGGGGCGACCGGATGCGTCGTTTCCGAGGCGTGCTTGCGGCGCTGGCGTTGATCGGTCTGGCGGCGGCGGCGGGCTGGCTGATTCACCGGCTCACCGTGGTCATTTCCTTCGGCTGGCTTATCGAACTGGTAGTCATGATGACCCTGATCGCCCAGCGCAGTCTGTACCGCCACGTGAAGGCCGTGGCCGTGGCTCTCGAGGACGGCGGGCTGTCGGCGGGGCGCAACGCGGTGGCTCATGTGGTCGGCCGCAACCCGGCCTATCTCGATGAATTCGGCGTCGCCCGGGGGGCCATCGAAAGCTGCGCCGAGAATCTCTCGGACGGGGTCATGGCGCCGCTGTTCTGGTATCTTCTGCTCGGCCTGCCCGGCCTGCTTGGCTACAAGATGCTCAACACCATGGACAGTATGATCGGCCACATGACGCCGCGCCATAAGGCGTTCGGCTGGGCCACGGCCAAGCTTGACACGGTGGCCAATTATATTCCGGCGCGGCTCACCGGGCTGATTGTGGTTGTTGTCGCCATCGGCGCCCCGGAAGCCAGCCCCCTGGCGGCGCTCAAGGCCATGGCGCGGGACGCTTCCAAGCATCGCTCGGTCAACGCCGGCTGGCCCGAGGCGGCGGTGGCCGGCGCCCTGGGCATCGCCATCGCCGGGCCACGCCGCTACGGCGAACGGGTGGTCAAAGACGCCTGGATGGGCGACGGCCGGGCGCGGTGTTCGCCGCGCGACATCCACCGCTCGCTGCACCTGATGATCGGCGCCTGCTTGTTGGCCTTCGCGATCATCGCGGTGTTCGCCGTGGCGCCTTACGTCTAACTCACGGGCCATCGGCGATCTCCCACAGACGGTCGAGATCGAGGCAGTCTTCGAGGCCGCTGGCGATGGCGTCGAGCGCCTGGTCGACCTGATGGTCGTAGGCGACGCCGCTGGTACCCCGGTCGGCCAACCGCGCCAGAAAGCCGTGGCGAAAGCTGTCGTCGGCGAACAGGCCGTGGAGGTAACAGCCCAACACTCGGCCGTCGGCCGAGCGGGCGCCGTCGTCGTGGTCACCGAAATCGATCATCGGTCGCGCCCGGTCCGGGCCAAGGCTGACGCCCATATGCATTTCGTAGCCATGGACGGCGGCGCCGCTGGTGACCTCGGTGCCGGCGACCTCGGCCAGGTGTTTTTCGGGCTCGAGGGTGGTCTCGATGTCGAGTAGTCCGAGGCCCTGGGCTTCTCCGGCGGGGCCCTCGATGCCGTGGGGATCGCTGATCCGGGCGCCGAGCATCTGATAGGCGCCGCAGAGGCCGAGCACCCAGCCGCCGCGCCGCACATGGGCTTTGATATCGATGTCCCAGCCTTCGGCGCGCAGGGCGGCGAGGTCGCCCAGGGTCGATTTGCTGCCGGGGATGAGCACCAGGTCGGCATTGCCGGGCAGCGCGGTGCCAGGTTCGACCATGGTCACGGTGACGTCAGCCTCGGCAATCAGTGGGTCGAGGTCGTCGAAGTTGGCAATGCGCGGCAGGCGTGGCACGGCGATGTGAATGGTGCTGGTGACCCGGGGCGTAGCGGCGGGGGCGCTGTCGAGAGCCACGCCATCCTCCGCCGGCAACCGCCGTGCGGCGGCCATGTGGGGCACTACGCCGAGGCTCTCCAGGCCGGTACGCCCGGTAATGACGCGTTCGGCGTCATGGAACAACGCCGGGTCGCCGCGAAACTTGTTGATGATATAGCCCTTGAGCAGGGCG
>JAYGEF010000415.1:0-2692 GCA_046582535.1 Alphaproteobacteria bacterium | reverse complement strand
CGTGCCTCCACTCTTGGTCAATTCGGACAACGGCAAATAGGGCAGAACCCCCTGGGCACCGCCGCCGCTGCTATCGATAATGATCTTGTTCATGCCCTTGAGGATTGATTCCATGGTCTCGAGATAAATTCGCTGGACCGTAACATCCCGCGCCACACTGTAGGACTCGTAGACCGCCAGGAAACGCTCGGCGTCGCCCTCGGCGCGGGCCACCACCTCGGCCTTGTAGGCGTTGGCCTCCTGGACCATTTGTGCCGCCTCGCCGCGGGCTCGTGGAATGATCGTGTTGGCGTAGGCGTCGGCTTCGTTCATGGCCCGCTCACGGTCGGCGCGAGCGCGCTGAACATCGCGGAAGGAATCAATCACCACCTCGGGCGGATCGACTTTCTGAAGTTGTACCTGGGTGATCAGAATGCCGGTGCCGTAGAGGTCGAGGGTTGCCTGCAACAGCTCCTGGGTACGAGTTTCGACGTCGCGGCGGCCCTCGGCACGGGCATATTCCGCTTCAGTCTTGCCGATGACCTCGCGCATGGCGCTCTCGGCGGCGTCACCCACGGTCTGCTCGGGCGAGCGGATATTGAACAGGAACTTGCCGGCATCGTTGATGATCCATAACACCACGAAGTTGACGTCGATGATGTTTTCGTCGCCGGTCAGCATCAGCGCCTCGTTGGGCACCTGACGCTGGATCGTGGTGCGGGTGCTGTCGGACCCTGAGCGATAGCCGATTTCGACCCGGTTCACCCGCGTCACCTTGGGCGTGTAGACTTGGCCGATCGGCGCCGGCAGATTGTAGTTAAGCCCTGGCTGGGTGGTGGAAATCCACTCACCGAACACCAGCTCAACGCCCTGCTCGTCCGGCTCCACGGTGTAGAAACCGCTGCCCAGCCAAACCGCTACGACCAAAACCATAATCAGCAACAGGCCACGGCCGCCGCCAACCCCGCCGGGTATGAAGCGCTTCATGCGGTCCTGGCCCTTGCGCAGAAGTTCCTCAAGGTCCGGGGGTTGCGGGCCGCCCGGCCCTCTCCCCCAGGGGCCTTGGCCACCGCCGCCACCGCCACCGCCGCCGCCTTGCCAGCCGCCATCTCCGCCGCCTCCCTGATTACTCCATGGCATATGTTTTGACTTTCATCTCGCGACTCGGCTCACCCGGTTTGGTCGCCGCATGACCACGCTAAATCATCGGCCCCATCGAACGTGTCTCACGAATCTGGCTGATTTCAAGCAAGTCGCACCCAGTATCCCTCTAGTCTTGCACCCTATCCCGCATTCTGTCACTCCGGTCATACGGCTGGTCGGGCGAGCTGATGGCACTGGAGCGCCACTTGAGCTAAAGTCCTAATACTCGATGGCATTGTCAGAGAGATGGCGGTTAACGCGTTGCCCGGCGAAGTGGCTAAGTGACGGGATAGCCATGAACGACGTCAACGGCGGCGAGACCAAGGACAAGCTCTACTGCTCGTTCTGCGGAAAGAGCCAGCACGAGGTGCGCAAGCTCATCGCCGGGCCGACCGTCTTCATCTGTGACGAATGTGTCGAGCTTTGCATGGACATCATCCGTGAAGAGCACAAGAACACCTTGGTCAAATCCCGCGATGGCGTGCCGACCCCGGCGGATATCTGTCAGGTTCTCGACGACTATGTGATAGGCCAGTCCCACGCCAAGCGCGTGCTGTCGGTGGCGGTTCATAACCACTACAAGCGGCTCAACCACAGCGCCAAGTCGAATGATGTCGAGCTTGCCAAGTCGAATATCATCCTCATCGGCCCGACCGGTTGCGGCAAGACTCTGCTTGCCCAGACTCTTGCCCGTATTCTCGATGTGCCGTTCACCATGCCGATGCGACGACCCTGACCGAGGCCGGCTATGTTGGCGAGGATGTGGAAAACATCATTCTAAAGCTGCTGCAGGCCGCCGACTACAATGTTGAGCAGGCCCAGCGCGGCATCGTTTTCATCGACGAAATCGATAAGATTTCGCGCAAGTCAGACAATCCCTCGATCACCCGCGACGTGTCGGGCGAGGGGGTGCAGCAGGCCTTGCTCAAGATCATCGAGGGCACCGTGTCGTCGGTGCCACCCCAGGGTGGCCGCAAACATCCGCAGCAGGAATTCCTCCAGGTCGATACCACGGACATTCTGTTCATCTGTGGTGGCGCTTTTTCCGGTCTCGAAAAAATCATCACAGCGCGCGGCCAGGGTACGTCCATGGGCTTCGGCGCCGATGTGCGTTCGCCGGATGAGCGCAAGACCGGTGAAATTCTGCGCGGGGTAGAACCCGAGGACCTCTTGAAGTTCGGCCTGATCCCGGAGTTCGTTGGACGATTGCCAGTTATCGCCACGCTCGAAGACCTCGACGAGACGGCGCTCGTCGACATCCTCACCAAGCCCAAGAATGCCCTCATCAAGCAGTTTCAAAAGCTGTTCGAGATGGAGGACGTGCGGCTTACCTTCTCGCAAGACGCGCTAGGCGAGATCGTCCGGAAGGCGATCACCCGCAAGGCCGGCGCGAGGGGTTTGCGCTCGATCCTCGAGGACATCTTGCTCGATTCCATGTTCGAGCTGCCGAGCTGCGACGGCGTCGAAGAGGTGGTCATTAACCGCGCGGTCGCGGAAGGCGGCGTCAAACCGCTGCTGATCTACGCCGACCGGCGCGAAGAGATGGGATCCAGCGCGTCCTAATACTAAA
>JAYGEF010000376.1:0-2986 GCA_046582535.1 Alphaproteobacteria bacterium | reverse complement strand
CACCTGCGCCCTGGATGTAGAGATCATCGACGAGCGCACCATCGGCCGGGTCCGCGGAGCCAAGGACAACGCCTACACCGCCGGCGTGGTCTGCGCCAAGGTGGCACGCTATGCGGAGCGGGTTCATCACCCGGACCGCCTGACCCAGCCGCTGCGCCGCACCGGGCCCAAGGGCAGCGGCGCGTTCGAGCCGATTACCTGGGATGAGGCCCTGGACGAAACTGTCGCGGCCCTCAAGGCCGCCGCCGACAAGCACGGTCCGGAAACCGTGTGGCCCTACTTCTACGCCGGCACCATGGGCCTGGTGCAGCGCGACGGCATCGAGCGCCTGCGCCATGTGATGAAGTATTCGCGCCAGCGCAGCACCATTTGCACGACTCTTGCCGATGCCGGCTGGATGGCCGGGGTTGGTGAGTTGCGCGGGCCGGAACCGCGCGAGACCTCGGAGTCCGACTACATCGTCTGCTGGGGCGCCAACCCGGTGGCGACGCAAGTCAACCTGATGACCCACATCTCCCGCGCCCGCAAGGAGCGCGGCGCCAAGCTGACGGTCATCGACCCCTATCGCGGGGCCACGGCGGCCATGGCTGACCGCCACCTGATGATCCGCCCCGGCACCGACGGCTCCCTGGCCTGCGCGGTCATGCATGTGCTGTTCGCCGAGGGCTACGCCGACCGCGACTACATGGCCAGGTACGCTGACTGTCCCGACGAACTGGAAGCCCACCTGGAAAGCCGCACCCCGGCCTGGGCATCAGGGATTACGGGCATCCCCGAAGCCGAGATCATCGCCTTCGCCCACGAGTACGGCGCCGCCAAACGCAGCTTCATACGGGTCGGCTACGGCTTCGCCCGCTCGCGCAACGGCGCCGCCCAGGTCCACGCGGTGACCTGCCTGCCGACGGTGACCGGCGCCTGGCGCCATCCCGGCGGCGGCGCCTATTACGCCAACCGCACCATATTCGGCTGGGACGCCACCCTGATCGAGGGCCTCGACGCCCTGGACAAATCGGTGCGCAAGCTCGACCAATCGCGCATCGGCCCGATCCTCTGTGGCGACGCGGCCGATCTTGGCGGCGGCCCGCCGGTCACAGCCCTGTTCATCCAGAACACCAATCCCATGGTGGTGGCGCCTGAATCCAAACGGGTGCGCGACGGCTTTATGCGCGACGATCTGTTCATTTGCGTCCACGAACAGTTAATGACCGACACCGCTCGCATGGCCGACATCGTGCTGCCCGCCACCACCTTCCTGGAACACGACGACATCTATCAAGCCAGCGCCCACGGCGACGCCCAGATCGGCCCTCGGGCCATCGAGCCCTACGCCGAATGCCGCAGCAACCACGAGGTCCTGTGCGGCCTTGCGACGCGCCTCGGGGCCGAACATCGCGGCTTCACCATGACCGCCTGGGAGATCATGGACGAGACCCTGCGCGCCTCGGGCATGCCCGGCGCCGAAGAGCTCAAGGCCCTGCGCTGGCACAATTGCCAGCCCGACTTCGAGACCTCCCACTTCATCAACGGCTTCCCAACCCCCGACGGCCGCTTCCGTTTCGCCCCGGACTGGGCGTCGGTGGGCCGCGCCCACGAAGCCATGCCGCGCCTGCCCGACCACATGGCAGTGATTGAAACGGCCACTGCCGAACACCCCTACCGCCTGGTCACCGCCCCGGCGCGCAACTACCTCAACTCCTCATTCACCGAAACCCCCACGTCGATCAAACGCGAATCCCGCCCAACCGCCAAAATTCACCCGGACGACTTGGCGTCCCTGGGTCTGGCCGAAGGCGATCGGGTCCGCGTCGGCAACCGCCGCGCCGACATCGTGGTTCACGCCCAGTCCTTCGACGGGCTGCAAAGGGGCGTGGTGGTCATCGAAAGCGTCTGGCCAAACTCAGCCTTCGAGGAAGGCTTGGGCGTCAACGCCCTCGTGGGCGCGGATTCAGGCCCACCGTTAGGCGGCGCCGTGTTCCACGATACGGCGGTGTGGTTGCGAAGAACTTAGGTCGACTTCCCCATCTCCCCAAACGACACCGACGTCGTCGTAAACCGCGCCGCCTTGAAATCACCCGACCAGTGGTCGGCCGTGAGGCCGGCCTTGATTTTTAGCTGGCTGAGAAAGTCGGTGGGTTTGGGCAGGGTTTCCCACACCGAGGGCAGAAACAGGGAGCGGTGTTGGCCGTCGCTGATGATCAGGCCGTCGGTGCCGGGACGGAGTTGGGCCAGCAGGTCGGCCTCGTTGGCGATGGTCATGGGCGCGGATGGGCTGAGCAGGGAGATGTCGATGTCGAGGGGCTCCAGCTCGGCCTCGGTCAGGGGCTTGAAGCGCGGGTCCTTGAAAGCGGAATTGAAGGCGTTGTCGGCGACATCGACCACCAGGGGTTTGGTCGCCTGGACCGTGCCGATACAGCCGCGCAGGTTGCCGCCGAGCTTGAGGGTGACGAAGCTGGCGACGTTGAGACCCAGGGCGGGCGGATACTTCGCCGGGTCGGCCTTGAGCGCTTGGCCGCCCTTGAGGCCGTAGATCACCGAGGTCAGGGCGACCCGCAACAGGGCGGCGCCATGGCGCTCGAGGATTTGCGCCGTGGTGATGGTGGTGCGAGGGGGGCCGGCCACCGCCGCCGGCTTTATGTCCTTACCCCGGCGCAGGGACTCCTCGGTTTCGAAGAAGGCCCAGGCGCCGTAGCCGACCACCCGGTCGCGCGTCCCGGCGGTATCCCCCGAATTGCGCAGATCCAGGGTGGCGACATCCATTTGCCGGGCGCGGGCGATTTCGAGCAGCCCCATGATGGGGATGCGGCCACAGGCCTGGGGCGCATCGATCCGGTCGGGGCGGTAGTCCTCGATCGCCTTGCTGATGGCCGCGTCGCTGACCCGCGCCGCATCGTAGCCGAGTTGGTGGCTGAGATCCGAAGACACCACGATCAGGGTCTCGGGGCCGCCCCACAGTAATTCCAGCGCCTCGGCGACCTGCGCGGCCGTG
>JAYGEF010000288.1:0-3717 GCA_046582535.1 Alphaproteobacteria bacterium | reverse complement strand
CATCGAAGCTGAAGGTAAAGCTGAGCAGGAACCCGGCGAGAATTGCCGGCAACAGCTGAGGCAACGTGATCTGCACAAACGTGCGCCACGGCGACGCATAGAGATCTTGCGACGCCTCAATCAGGGCGCGGTCCATGCCGGCGATTCGGGCCCGCACCAGGACGATCACCAGGGACATGGTGAACAGCGTATGGGCGGCGATGACCGAGGCGAAGCCGAGGGTAAGTTTGGGCGGCTTGACGCCTTCCGGCCACAGGGCGCCGATGACCGAGTTGAGCAGATCAAACACGGTTACGAAGGCGACCAGGGTGGCGATGCCGATGACGATGCCGGGGATCATGATGGAGACATAGATGAGACCATCGAAGAGGGCCTTCAGAGGCCCCCGTACTCGTTGCAGGGCAAGCGCCGCCGCCGTTCCCATGAGGCTCGAAAGAACCGCCGCCGAGAGCGCGATAATCAGGCTGGTGGTCAGGGACTCCATGACGAACGGATTGGACAGCGCCTTGCCGTACCACTTCGCCGACAGCCCGACGAAATCGCTGGCGTGGCTGCCCGAATTAAAGCTGAACAGAACGATGATGCCGATCGGTATGTAGAGGAACAGATAGACGGCAATGGAATAGAGACGCATGACCATGGCCGCCGCCCTACATCAATGACTCGTCGCGACCGGTCTTTCGACCCATGGTCAGACGCATGTAAAGGGTGACCGTGATCAACATGATGATAACCAGGGTGATCGCCACCGCCGAGCCGAACGGCCAGTTCCGCGATTGCAGGAACAAATCGACCAGGGCGTTGCCGATAAAGAAGACCTTGCCGCCGCCAAGGAAGGCGGGAATCAGGAATTCACCCATCAACAGGATGAACACCAGCATGCAGCCGGTCGCTATGCCCGGCATAGACAGCGGCAGGGTGATCTGAAGAAATGTGCGAAACGGCGTGCCGCCGAGATCACTGGAGGCCTCGAGCAGCCGTTTGTCGAGCTTCTCCAGGGAGACGAAAATCGGAAAAACCATAAGCGGTAGGTAGCCGTAGATAATGCCCACCATCACGGCGAACGGCGTATTGATGAGGCGAATATCTTCGAAGCCGATAAAGCCCAATAGGGTGGGGATGCCGCGCCCGCCGAGAATGAATATCCAGGCATAGGTGCGGATCAGCAGGCTGGTCCAGAACGGTACGATGACCAGAACCAGCAACATAAGCTTCCACCGCGGGCTCACCTTGACCGCCAAATAGTAGGCCAGCGGATAGGCGATCAGCAGACTGACCAAGGTGCCGAACGGCGCGTAGGTCATGGTATTCTTGAAGGCGGTGAAGCGCGCCGGCAGGTTGGCGTACTGTTCGAAGGTAAATGACGGTGTATAACCGCCGTACGGCGAGCGTTCGCCGAAGCTGAAAATAGCGACGACAACGAGAGGCATTATCAACATAACCAGGAACCAGATCGTGGTCGGCGCGAGCAGCGCCGCCGTCAACCATCGTCCCTTGTTGCTTTCGCCTGTCATTGCCGCCGCCATTTTCTTCAGTCAGCTAATTGTCGCGATCAAGCGGACTTGAAGCGGGCAATCAACTCGGCACGAAGCGGATCGGTGAGCGTTTCGGCAGCACCGAATTCCAACCCGTTCATCAGCTCGGCCGCCGGGAACAGGATCTCATTTTGAGCTGTCTCCGGAGGCAACAGGGCTTCAACACGGGTATCACCGGTGGCGTAACCGTGTGATTCGAACTCAAGAACCTGAACCGCAGGATCCAACAGGAAGTTAATGAAGGCATAGGCCGCATCCTCATGTGGCGCTTCCTTCGGAATGCAGTAGAAGTCGGACCAGATCTCGCCGCCGTCCGAAGCGATGAGGTACTTCATCTCGGGCAGGTCCTTGTTGAGCTGCAGTCCGTCGCCGTTCCAGCAGATTGACATCCAGGCATCGCCGCTGCGCAAACCGGGCTGATAATCAGAGGTAATGGCGAACAGGTGGGGCTTGGAATCGATCAGCACCTTCTCGGCCTCGCCCAGTTCCTTCTCGTCGATGGAATTGAACGAATGGCCCAGGGCACACAACGCAGCACCGATCGTGGTCAGCTGATAATCATGCACGATGGTGTGGCCTGAACCTTCACCCATGGTGATTTCAAAGAACTCTTTCCAGGACGTCGGACCCTTTTTGAGCTGATTGGAATTGTAGACAATGCCCGTGGTGCCCCAATTCTTCAGAACCGCATAAACCTTGCCGTTCACGGTCGCCGGATTGGCAAACATGGGGTTCTGGCTGCTGGGGTCGTGATTAGGCAGACGGGACAGGTCGAGTTCCCGAATAATGTCCAGTTCCACATAGTTTGAAATGGTGTAGTTGGTCGGTACGAACACGTCCCAACCGGTGGCCCCGGCCTGCAATTTGGCCAACATCTCTTCGTTGGAACCAAAAGCATTGATCTGGACGTTGACGCCGGTATCGGCAGTGAATGTCTCGATATTGGCGGGGTTGTGGTAGTTCGGCCAGGTCGAGAAGATCAACCGATCGCCCAAATCCCCAGATGCATGTGCCGGCTTCGGCATCAGTGAAGGCATTGCCGTGCCGAGGACGGCGATGGCGGTGCCGAGACCGGAGACGCCCATGAAATGGCGGCGCGTGACCGAGCCCTTCTGATAACGCCGGAGTTCGTCCATGAACGCCCGCGCCGTGATCGGCAGATTGTCCTTATAGTCCTTACTCATCACAGTAACCTCCTCGTTTCAGGTATCCGATTTGACGTTTCTAGTTGCGCCGCGTTCGACGGATTGACTCTGCGGCCTTACGAATCTTCAAGCGCCAGGGCGGTATCATTTCGCCATCCAATGGCGACGGAATCGCCCAGACCAAAACCTCCGCGCTCGTTCTCGACGTGCTTGGGCGACAAAACCAGGATGTCACCCAGACCGTCCGCATCGATCAGATATTCCGTATGCTCACCCAAAAAGATGCGGTTCTTGACGCGGCCATTCACGGCAACATCCGTCGCCATGCTCGCCGCGCTCGACTGGTGTGCGCCAACGACGATCAACTCGGGCCGAATGGCGATACTTGCCTTGGCGCCAACCGATAACCCGGACGCGCCCGCCGACGGGCTGCCGACGAAGGTGGCGCCATTTGCGTCTTCGATAACAACCGAGTGGCCATTCACATTGGCCACGAAACCGGCAATGAAATTGGATTTCCCGACGAAGTCAGCGACATAGAGATTGACCGGTTGATCGTACAAATCACGCGGGCCGCCCGATTGCACCACCTGGCCATCGCGCATGATGCAGATGCGGTCGCTCATGGAGAGCGCCTCTTCCTGATCATGGGTGACCAGCACAAAGGTGATGCCAACGTCGCGCTGAAGCGTTTGCAGCTCGATCTGCATTTCCCGGCGCAGCTTGCGGTCGAGCGCGGCCAGGGGTTCATCCAGGAGCAGAACCGTCGGCCGGTTGATCAAGGCGCGGCCAAGGGCAACGCGCTGTTGCTGGCCGCCGGACAGTTCCCAGGTCTGGCGCTTGCCGTAGCCGGCCATCTGCACGGTTTCGAGAATTTGATCGACCTGTTTGCCGATCTCTGATTTCGACAGCTTCGGCCGCCGCTGGCGAAGGCCATAGCCGATGTTGTCGCCAACGGTCATATGGGGAAACAGGGCGTAGTGCTGGAACACCATGTTGACCGGGCGTTTGTGGGGCGGCACGCCGATCATGGAAAC
>JAYGEF010000227.1:0-1897 GCA_046582535.1 Alphaproteobacteria bacterium | reverse complement strand
CGACGCTCTTCCGATCTCGCTTTGGTCATGGCCGAGATCAACGGCGCCGGCGGCGACGCCCGGTTCATCCACGGCGATCTCATGGATGCTGAATTCCGCGACGGGCTGGTGGACCGCACCGTGGCCGAGCTGGGCCGCCTCGACGTGTTGTTCAACAATGCCGGCGTCGGTTACGGCGGTACTGTTGAGACCATGCCCTTGGCACAATTTCATCAGGTTATGACGCTTAACCTCGAGGTGCCGTTCGCCCTGTGCCGCGCCGCCATCCCGGTGATGAAGGCCCAGGGCGGCGGCGCTATCGTCAATACCGCGTCCGAGCTCGGCACCGTGGCCACGGAACGCTCGGTGGCTTATTGCGCCAGCAAGGGCGGCGTCATTCTTTTGACCCGCGCCATGGCGCTCGACCATGCCGGCGACGGCATCCGCATCAACGCCATCTGTCCGGGCCCGGTCGATACCGCGCTACTGTACCAGACCACCGACGACCCGAACGCCGAGGCCGAAATGGTCGCCGGTGAAACGCCCATGAAGCGCATCGGCGAGGTCGGCGAAATTGCCCCGGCCGTGTTGTTCCTGGCATCCCATGAGGCAAGCTTCATGACCGGCGCGACAATGATCGTCGATGGCGGCGCGACGGCCTAAGCAACCTCGCCGCCGGCCAAGGCCGCCAGCGCCTCACCCTCAAGGTGCATAGAATTGACGTCCTCGGAGACGACGCAGCCCATGCGCTCGTAGACCGTGCGGCCCAGGGTGTTCTGATCCCATAGCTCCCAGGTTACGGCGAGGCAGTCATTAGCTATGGCGTGGCGCGCCACCGCCGCCATAAGGGCGCGGCCGGCGTCGCTGCCGCGAGTCTCGGGGCGGACGAACAGGTCCGACATATAAATCCGGCGGCGGCCGATATGGCCCTCGAAGGTCGGGCAGAAGATGGTGTAGCCGACCGCCGCGCCATCCACGGTGGCGATCAGGAAATGGGCCCAGCGCTCGCGCCCGAAGCAATTCCGCAGAACCGCCGCCTCGTCGATGACCGGTGTCTTATTGCCTAGCCAATCGGCCGGGGCTTTCGACATCTCGACCACAGCCGGCGCGTCGCCGCGCCGCGCCCGGCGGACGTGTGGCTTGCTCATGCTACCCGGTAAACGCCTGAATACCCGTCTGCGCCCGGCCCAGGATCAGGGCGTGGACGTCGTGGGTGCCTTCGTAGGTGTTGACCGCCTCAAGATTCATGAGGTGGCGAATTACATGGAATTCGTCGGAGACGCCGTTGCCGCCGTGCATGTCGCGGGCCATGCGGGCGATGTCGAGGGCCTTGCCGCAGGAATTGCGTTTGATCAGCGAGATCATCTCCGGTGCGGCGCGGCCTTCGTCGCGCAGACGGCCGACCCGGAGGCAGGCCTGCAGGCCGATGGAGATTTCCGTCTGCATGTCGGCGAGCTTCTTCTGGATCAGTTGATTGGCCGCGAGGGGACGGCCGAACTGGCTGCGCTCCAGGGTGTAATTGAGGGCCGCGTGCCAGCAGAACTCGGCCGCCCCGAGGGCGCCGAAGGCGATGCCGAAGCGGGCGCTGTTGAGGCAACCGAAGGGGCCGCCCAGGCCCTTGGCGCCGGCCAGATAGTTGTCGTCGGGGACGAACACGTCGTCCATGACGATCTCGCCGGTGGCCGAGGCGCGCAAGGAGAACTTGCCCTCGATCTTGGGGGTCGAGAGGCCTTTCATGCCGCGCTCCAGGATGAGGCCGCGAATCACCTGCTCGTCGTCCTTGGCCCAGACGATCATGATGTCGGCGACCGGTGAATTGGTGATCCACATCTTGGCGCCCTTAAGCGTATAGCCGCCGTCGACTTTCTTCGCCCGGGTCAACATACCGCCGGCGTCGGAGCCGTAATCGGGCTCGGTC